>JAYSVZ010000051.1:0-8239 GCA_043718305.1 Planctomycetota bacterium
CTCCCCGGCCCGACGCTCTCTCAAGGCACGCGGTGGGGACTGTCATGCCGAAAGCCCCCGTTGGTTCGCCAACGAGGGCTTTTTTTGTTTGTGGGGGGCTCCGATCCGCCCCATCCGCCCGCGCGGAGGATGATTCGCTTCACATCGACTACAAGAAAAAACGTTGGAACTTGGCCTTGATCGCTTGGCGTAGGATTCCCGGATGGAGCGTGGTCCACCAGAGCTTCGTGACGAGGCTCGGATTCAACAGTTTGCGAACATCGTCTGCTCCACCCGTGGGCATCGGGCTCGGCTTGGCAGTCAGTTTGGCGATCCCTCGGACGACGATGTTCATGCTGCCGGGGAGCTTGATCCCTTCGGTGCGGCAGAGATCGACCTGCAAGCCCGCGCGGACTAGCATCGCTCGGAGTGAATGCTCGGTGAAGAAATTCACGTGAGTCACCGGGTCCGGTTGCAGCGGGGGTCTCTTCCAGATCTCCATTGGGACTTCAATAAAGATCCGGCCCTCGGGGGCCAGGTGCTTGACGAGTTGGGTCAAGACCGCAAACGGCTCCGCGACATGCTCCAGAACGTGGCTGCACACGATCCCGTCAAAGCGAGTTTGAGGATCGAGATCGTTCAAGGTATCCCCCAACTTGGCGACTCCGGGGAGTGTTTCGCGAACGTAGTCGATCACGAACCCTTGATCGCCCCGCTCGATAAAGTGCTTGAGCAAGCGGCCATCGCCACCACCAAAGTCGAGCAGCCGGTTCCCCGTTGGCTGGGGCAGGTGCTTCGCGAGAACTTGAAACAGACTGGCGGTTCGAATCTGGTTGAATTCGCTCTCCAGCGAGGGGATCGCCTCATCCGGCCCGAGTTCGGTGAGGAAGCGGTATTTGGCGTCAATCTCGGCGGCTGTCGGTCGGGGGCTGTAGATCACAAAGCCGCAGGCTTGGCACAGCTCGCTGGTCGCCGAGAACTCGTTTGAGCCAGGGCACCAGACTTCATAGAGAACGCGCAGGCGTTTCTGTAGCACCGGGTCGAGCGACGGCAGATCGGCCCGGTTCCAGGTCTTCCGGCCAATCGTGACCCATTGCCGACTCGCACAGACGGGACAATCCGGGGACGAATTCATGGGGTGTAACCTAGGGCGAGTGGAGTTGAAACACAGTCTCGCGTGAATCCAAGCGATCCGTCAACTTGGTTTTTTATCACTTCCGATTAGGGACAGCTCACTTCCGGAGCGCGAGTCGGCATTATTCCTACGCGGTCAGATTTGAACCGTAGCCACGTTCGCCTGAACGTGGGCGAGTGGCTCCATTCGCCCACGTTCTGGCGAAACGTGGCTACGAAGTAAGGACTCACCAGCCGCTGGCAGTCGCTCCAGCCGCTATCCTGGGTCTCACAAACTCCCCCGGGCAGACGATTTTTTTGCAATGTTGCGGTAGGAAGCGGCGTCATAGCTTAGTCTTGTGGGAGATTCGCAACGTTTTCGCCAGTCGTTGCAACCCGCACAACCTGCCCAAACTGCGCCTCATGTCCTACACTGCGACCGTCCTCGGGGAAGTCCCCGGGCTGTCGTCCAAGGATTCGTCCATGCGCTCGATCGTTTTGACCTGCCTTTCGTTCGCCCTTTGGTTGGGAATGTTCTGCTCCGTACCGGGGCAGGAACCCGCTCCAGGAGCTGATCCGGCGACGCCCACCACTGAGAAACCAGCGGACCCCGTTGCCGCTGCGGCTCAGCCCGGTGCGAAAGCCGCCGAGGGCCCTCGCGAGGTCTACCTCCCGTTTAAGTTCCTTAAGGGGATCTTCGAGAGCCAGGGGGCCAGTGTCGTCCTCCCGCTCGACGAGTATCGGCGACTCAAGCTTCTCGCCGAGAAACCGGTCGTTGAAGCCGCCGCCATTCCGGCGGTGATCACCAGTTCCAGTTACGTCGCCACGATCGAGCAGGACATTGCCCGCATTCAAGTCGATCTGGTCGTCAACGTCCTCGGCAAGCCGTGGGTCGAGGTGCCGATCCGGTTCGGCGATGCCGCTGTCGGCCAGCTCAAGGCGGGGGAAAAAGTCCTCCTGAAGGGAACCGGCGATGGGAACTATTCGCTCCTCTTCGGCGAAGCTGGGGAGCAAAAGCTCACCCTCGAACTGACCGCCAAGGTTCACACTTCGCCCGAGGGCCGCGAGTTTGCGTTTGATGTTCCGGTGGTCGGCATCACGACCTTTGAAATCGTGATCCCCGAGGCCGAGCAATCGGTCGAAGTCACGCCCCGACTGATCGCGGTCGCGGTGCAAGCTGCCGAGAAGCAGACGCGGTTCAAGGCGAACCTCGGTTCGACCCCCCGCATCTCGGCCCGCTGGCGGCCCAAGGCGACAAGCAAGCCCGAGATGGAACTGCTGGCCAGCGTGGCCAATTACACACGCGTCGGGATCGAAGATGGGCTCGTTCATACGGATGCTTTGCTGGCGTATGAAGTCCTGCGGGGCGAGGTGGCCCAACTGCGGATCGCGGTCCCGAAAGACCACCGTATTTTGGATGTCTCCGCCGAGGCCCGCCTCAAGGGGTGGATCGCCAAGGAAGAAGAGGGCCGCCAGATCGTGACCGTCGACCTCCTCGGCGGCCAGTCCGGCAAGTTCAATGTCGAGGTCCACACCGAACGCAAGATCCCCGAGGATGCCTTCGATCTGGCGGGCATGAGCGACGCCGGGACGCTCGGCATCCATGCCCTTGATGTGGTTCGCGAAGCCGGTCAACTCGGCATCTTTCACAGTGCGGACCTCGCCCTCTCCATCGAAGAACAGCTCGGCGTCGTGCGAATCGACGTGGCCGATCTGCATGAGCGACTGCGCGGGAATGGCGTCACTTCGTTCAAATACTTCTCACCCAAGTTCACCCTCAAGGCTGCCGTGAAGCCGGTCCAGCCGCGCGTCCTGGTCGACCAGACGGCGCAGCTGGTCTTCACGGATGATGAGCTGCGACTGAATGCCACGCTGCAATACACCATTGAACGGGCGGGCTTGTTTCAACTGCTCGTCAAGATTCCCGACGGGCTGACGATCGATACGGTCGAGTGCGACGGGATGAAGGAGTTCAACGTCGACGCAGCCACTAGCACGCTGACGGTGAACCTCAACGAAAAGCGGATGGGGGCCTTGCCACTCGTTGTGCGCGGACATCGCGACTACACGGCGGGCCTCGAACAAAAAGACGGCATGGACCAGAAGGAATTGGTGCTGCCGGTCTTGGAACCGATTGGCACGGAGCGTGAAATTGGGAACCTCCACGTCTTCGCCAAGGAGTCGATCGAGGTCATCACCAACGACACCGGACTCGCCGCCGCTCAGCCGCTCCCGGTGGTCGCTGGCTCAGCGGTCGGCGATGCGCGGGCGACCTCCTCGTGGAGCTTCACGCGCCGTCCGGTCACGATCCCCGTGAAGACGGTCCGCAAGCCAACCCGCATTGAGGCCACCATCGCCATGACGGCCCACCTGCAACCGGAACTGACCGAGGTCAAGACGCAACTCGACTTCGCGGTGCAGTATGCCGGGGTCGACACGTTCCGGTTCCTGGTCCCCGCATCGGTTTCGGACCGGGTGCAGATCGAAAGTGTTCCCACGAACGGGAGTTCCCCGGGGATTAAGCAGAAGTCGCCCGGCGAAGCGAAAGACGGCTGGGTCCAGTGGACCGTGGTCATGCAGCGCGAGGTGCTCGGCACGCAGCGCTTCGCGATCTCGTATGACCTGAAGCCAGAAGCGACGACTGGCGAAAAAATGACGCAGCGCAAAATCGCGGTCCAGGCCATTCGCCCGCTGGGCCATGAGAAGGGCGAAACGAAAACCCCGCTCTCGCAGATCAGCGGCGAACTGGTGATTACGAAAGATGACTCCCTGGCGGTCAGTGCCAAAGCGACCGGCGGCGATGTCGAGCCGATCGATGTTCGCGAACTGACGCTGCTCCCGCAGTCCGGGACGCAGGCCTTTCGGTACTTCACCCAGCCCGAAGACAAGGCCATCGAACTCGCCATCACTCAGACCAAGTACGAAATCGAAGAGGTCGTCGCCACCGTCGTCTCGCAAGCCCGCGTCGAGATCGTCACCGGCGAAACTTCCGAAGCGACCTACCTCGCCCAGCTCAAGCTCAAGACCAGCGAACGCCAGCGACTACTGGCTCATTTGCCCAAGGGGCTGAAAGTTCTCAACGTCCTTGTCGGTGACCGCGAGGTCAACCTGGAGCGCGCCGAGATCGCCGACGATCAAAAACTCGGCGGACTCTGGGATACGTTCTGGATCAACGTCGCCCGCGACTCGGCCAGCGACCAGGATTTTGTCATCACGATGCACTTCCAATGGGGCGTGAACCCGGCCCTGGGGGACAGTTCCTATGGCCGCGGACAGCTCGATTTGCCCATGCCGATTCTCGGTTCGAAGGGGACGGTTCCGGTTCAATTGCTGACCGCAGTGGTCTACGTCCCCGAGAAGTTCTCGCTGGTCGGCGATCCGGAATCGTTCGTCGCCATCGACCGCATCGACCCGTGGAGTGTCCTGCTATCCGGCCAACGACGGTTTACGACATGCGATCAAGGCTTGATCGACGGAGTCACCAGCCCCATCCGGCTACCGACCGAGGGCCGTGTGGCCTATGGCTTCTCGAACCTCGGCGGAGCGAATCAGATCACGGTCACGTGGTGGAACCGGGTGCGGATGGCGTTCCTCTTCAGCGGAGCGGCAGCGATTGTGGCCTTGTTCCTGATGGCGACTTCGATCGAAAACAAGCTCAGCGTGCTGCTGCTCGCGGCATTCGTGGCAGTGCTCTACGGACTGAAGGATTCGCAGTCGCTGGCTGCGGGGCTGTTGGCCGTCCGGTACGGGCTGGCCTTCCTGATCGGTCTGTGGATCGTACGCTCGGTCTTCGCCCGCAAGGGAGTGGTCGCCACCATGATGGCCGCCGCTGCGACCTCCTCCTCCGCCGTCGTCAGCCCGCCCGCGATGGAGCCTACCGCCCCCACCATAACCCATAACACCCCCCCGCCCCCGCCCGAGTCATCCAGCAACGATGAATCGCGGGCCTAGGTTTCCAGGAAGGGAGGTGCATTATGAGTCAGGTTTTCCAAACGCCAACTGTTCAGACGAATTCACCCCTGTACCCCGAAGGGGTTACAGGGGATAGCCCAGGGTCGCGACCAACGGGAGCGCACCCTGGGTTGACAGCCAAAACCAGAAAGTTGAACCACGGAACACACGGACTACACGGAAAAAAGAGAGGAGGCCAAGCGTCATCCGAACGATTCGCAGAGGGGCGAAGGTCTGTCTCTGGGGGATGTGGCATGCGGAAAGTGGCCGCCTTACGAATGATTTCCTCCCGGTTCTGTTCCGTGTATTCCGTGTATTCCGTGGTTCATTCTCTGCCTCTGAAACTGCGGAACGATCTCCTCTCCGTGCCTCCGTGCCTCCGTGGTGCATCCTTCCCCTTCGCCCGACTGCTCGCCTGCCTCATCGCACTCTTATCCCTCGTCGCCCCCGCCGGCGCGGATGATCTCCTCGACAAACCGATCCGGCACGTCTTCGTCCCGCTCGAAGAGTTCGACGCCGTCATGGCCCGTGACAAGCAAGGCGTCCTCCTCAAGCGGCAGGAGTTCGAAACCCTCGTCGCCGAGGCCCTCCAGAACACGACCGCCGAGACACGTCCCGCAGGTCTCGTGATCTCCTCCGCGAACTACGTCGGCCAGCTCGATGGCGAACAGATTCGCCTGACCGCGACCGTCAAGTTTACGAACTTCGAACAGGGCTGGTCCGAGATTCACATCCCCACCGATGGGCTCTCCGTCGAACGCTGCCAGATCAACGACCAGCCCGCCCTCGCTGGGTGGCATGGGGAGAATCCGAACCTCCTCCGCGTCTTCACAGCTCATCAAGGCGCGGGCACGCTGACCCTCGATCTCACCGCCCGGCTGGCCGCCATTGGCAGCGATCTCTCGACCGGGTTCGGCGTCGTGCCCGCTGCCAGTGGTGAACTCGTGCTGTCACTTCCAGCTGGGAAATTCCTGTTGGAGAGTGGACACAACCTCCCCCGCAGCGTCGCTGCTGACCAACCGGCGGAGTACCGCGTCGCCCTTGGGGGTCACAAGAGTACCTCGCTGCAAATCACCAATCGGCAGGCGACAGCTCGCACCGATTCGCTCACCTTGGTCAGCACTGCCATCAACGTCGCGGTCGCTCCCGGCGAGGTCACCTGGGCCGCTCAAGCGGCGCTCCAAGTCATCGGTCGACCGCTCGACAAGCTGGTCTGCACGATCCCGCAATCGCTCGAAATCACCGGCGTCGACTCGACGGGTCTCGACTCGTGGCAACTGATCGATACGCCCAACGACCCGACGCGGACGACGATCACGCTCGCTTACCGCCAGCCGTTTGAAGGGAGCCGGACCATCGAGTTTCGGGGTGTTCTGAAGGCTGCCACGGAGACCGCCTGGGAGGTTCCGACCCTCGACTTCAACGACATCACATCCCAGGTCGGCATCGCCACCGTCCGCTACCCCGCCGGGGTCCGGCTGCGCGTGGGCGACCTTGATGGTGTGCGGACGATCGTCCATCAGACGACCGTCGCCGAGAACGGTGATGCGTTGCTGCACTTCCAAATCTGGAAGCCGCGTTTCAAGCTGCCGTTCGTGACCGAGCCGAAGACGCGCGAGGTCCGGGCTGCAGTTTCCAACCTGCTCGATCTCAATGCGAGTGCCCTCGACTTCACGTCGGTCATCAACCTGCAAACGCGGCAAGCCCCGCTCTTCGACGCGGAGATCAACCTCCCCGCCGCCTGGCAAATCCGCAGTCTCTTCGTCGGCAACGATCCCGTTCCGTGGCAGATCATTCCGCAAGAAGCGGGCGTGAACCAGGTGCGGGTCACCTTCCCCACGCCGGTCCCGCCCGATGGAACGGTCACGGTCACGATCAATGCCGGACTCGAACCCGATGGCTGGCCCGTCGAGGACAAGCTGGTCCAGGTCGGGTTGCCTCGGTTGCAACTCCCGCAAGCCAGCGTCGTCGAGGGTCTGTACGGGATCACCGCCGAAGAGGCCCTCGATGTCGTCCCTGCGGAGATGGCGGGCCTCGATTCGCCGAGCCAGTCGGAGCTGACGATCCTCACGCAAAAAGTCGCCGCCTTTGGCCGGACGATCCGCATGGGCTTCAGCTTACAAGACACAGCTTATCGCGGTCTGCTCAACGTCGCGCGCAAGCCCGCGCGGATCTCGAGCCAGGCTTCGACCTTCTTCCGCATCGATGCCGACCGGCTCAGCAGTCACATCGAATCGAGCCTGACCATCGAAGGCGGCGGGGCGCGGCGGTTGCTCATCGACCTCCCCGAGGCCGCCGGGACCGATCTGCGGTTCACGCTCTCATCGGTCATGTCAGTGGTCATGACGCCGGGGCAGCCCGCCAAGTCGATGCTCGTTCCGGGGATCAAGATCGTCGAGCAGACGGCTGGTCCCGTCGATGCGGGTCGGCGGCGGTGGACGCTGCGACTCGATCGGTATGTGACCGGGACGCAACTGCTCTCCGTCGACATCCGCGCTCCCCGTCCCGCGCAAGGGCCGTATGCCTGCCCCGTGCTGTCAGTCGTCGGGGCCGAGCGCGAGACCGGCTTCGTTGCGGTCGAGGCGTCCCAGGAACAGTTCCTCACCCCGCAAGCCATCGACCCCAGCGGGCAGCCGCTGACCAAGGTCGACCCGATTGATTTTCCCTCGGCCTTCTACTTCCCCAAAGAGGCGATCGTCTCTGGCTTCCGCTACTCGCGACCGGGCTGGGCCTTGCTGGTCGGCGAGCAACGCTTCGACCGGGCCGGTGTGCCGACCGCCATCGGGCATGCGCTGAACCTGCATACGGTCCTCGGTCGCAACGGCGAATTGCAGCATCGCTCGGAGCTGAGCTTCACGGCGATCGGCGTTCAGAATCTCAAGGTCCGCCTCCCCGAGGGGGTCGATCTGTGGGCCGTGCAAATGAACAGCCAGCCGCAAGAAATCCGGCGACAAGGCGATGGGCTACTCGTTGCGGTTCCGCAAGATGGCCGGGCCGACCAGCGGAACCAACTGACGCTCTTCTACCGGTCCCGTCTCGTGGGCCCCATCGGAGCTGACCTGCAACAGTCCCCGCCCGCCTTCAATGTCCTTGATGGCCAAGGCGCGGAACAGCCGCTCGAACTCCTGAGCCACGATTGGAAGCTGCACCATCCGAACGACTGGCTCGTCATCGACAGCCCAGGAGCCTTCCAACC
>JAYSVZ010000501.1:0-4415 GCA_043718305.1 Planctomycetota bacterium
GCAGCGGGCGGTGTCTCGAACTTGGCCCCATCGGTCGGCTGGTTTGTGAAGGCCAGGTCATCCGGGTTCACATCGTCCGCCGCATCCCACGGGTCATCGGGCACACCATCGGTCACCTCGCACAGCCGGGCCACGTTCTTCCAGACATCGACACCGGCCTTGGCATCAATGAAGTGCATGCGGGCTGTACCGAGGAGGGCTGGGCGGTAGGTGACACTCCCGGCCTGGGAGACCTCGGCATAGATTTGGCGGATGTCGGCGGGAAGGATGGGGGCCAAACCGGCTGTGGAGGAGGCGTTCGCAGCCGCTCCGGGGCGGACATTCTTATCTGCCGCAGCGGGGGCCGAGGCGAAGACCGACGGGACCGGAGCGACACCACTCGCGGTCGGAGCGACCGGTGTTGCGGGGGCCAAGAGTGCCTTGCGAGGTGCCATGAGCATCGAGATTTGCTCGCGAGTCAGCGGCCCGCGAAGGTACGACATCGCCCACCGGGTCTGCATAACGATCGGGGCATCCTCATGCACGTTGTTGAGAAGGAACACACGATTGCCCAAGCCGCTCAGGATCCGCTCAACCCGCTGGCGATCAAACTTGGCTCCCGCTTGCGATGAGGCACCCTCCAACCCGTCGAGGACGCGCAGCTTGTCGCGCTCGGTTTGGAGCCGCCCGAGGAACCACGTCCCGGCGTTCGACAGCGCCTTGTAGTCGAGGTCAACGGGGTTCTGTGTCGCGAGAATCAGTCCCAGACCAAACGCACGGGCCTGCTTCAGCAAGGTCAGCATCGGAATCTTCGACGGCGGGTTCGCAGTCGGCGGCAAGTAGCCGAACACCTCATCCATATAGAGCAGCGCCCGCAGACTCGATGTGCCGGACTGTTGCCGCATCCACGAGATCATTTCGGTCAGCAACAGCGTCACGAAGAACATCCGCTCATGATCGTTCATGTGCGCGATCGAGATAATCGACATCCGCGGCTTCCCAGTCTCCGTATAGAGCAGCCGCTGAATGTTCAGCGGTTCCCCCTGGGTCCACGAGGCGAACGCTGGCGAGGCCAAGACGTTGTTGATCGTCATGGCCAGCTTAAGCCGGTCGGCAGCGGGGAAGATCTGGTCGACATCCATGATCCCGATCTGGCGAAACGGTGGGTTCTGGACCTCGCGAATCAGGTTTGCCAAATCGAGCGATCGCCCCGCCCGCCACGCATGGTCGAGAATGTTGGACAGAAAAATATGCTCGCGACTTTGCAGCGGATCGGCATCGAGATCCAGCAGCGTCAGCAGCCCACCCACGGCTGCGGAGATCCGTTCCCGCATCCCATCGGCACTTTGCTGGACGACTGCGGGCGGAGCTTCGAGCGACTTCAAAATCGTCAGTTGCAGCCCCGCATCGCTCCCCGGCGTGTAGATCGACACATCGACCGCATCGCGAAATCGCTGGATGCGATCCTGGGGCTGGTCCCAGTCGGCCAGGCCCTTCTTCCAGAGAGCGGCGCGGTCCGCGGCGAATTCGTCTTCGGTCATCCCTTTGCGGGACGCCTCATCCTTCTCGACCCACGGGCGGAACTCAGCAGCACTGAGTCCGGGAAAGGTGAGCATCAGGTTGCCAAGATCACCCTTGGGGTCAATCACGATCGACGGGATCCCATCGATCGCCGCCTCTTCCAGCATCGCAATCCCAAGGCCCGTCTTTCCGCTGCCGGTCATGCCCACGATGACGGCATGCGTGGTGAGGTCCTTGGAGTCGTACAGCACCGGATCGGGACCAGTCTTCCCGGCCTCAATGTCGAACGAGCGTCCCATATAGAAGACGCCCAGTTTTTCGTAGTCGTACATGGGTGGCATTGCGATGAGTGTGTGTGAGCAGGATGGTGCCATCGCCCAGCGTCAGCCGGATGGCGCGATGAGATATTTCGATCCGCAATGAGTGCTCAATCGCTCTCGACGAAGCCGACATATCCCGATCCGCATGTTAGCCATTTGTGACCTTGACGCCATCAATGGTCTCGTCGATTGATTGGATTGAAATTGAACCATCCTCTGGATCACGAGAGATCTGGAGTGTGTGCCTCTCAAACGCCGGTGAATTGGAAACAATCGGTTCCTTGACCCCCTCGGGGGTCGTGTCCCTTGCAAGTCATCTCAGGCATGTCAGTTCCAGGGTCTCGATGTCTCCGATCTCCATTCCCAAATCCACGCCACAAGGCCCACAAGTACGGGAATAAATCCGAGCAGGGCCAGCCACTGGACGTACATCACACTGCTATACAACATCGCCGCACTCGTCAGCATGAAGATGATCGGTGTCAGTGGATAAAGCGGCGTGCGGAAAGCGCGGGGGGTCTCGGGTTCTCGAATGCGGAGGACAATCTGCGCAGCCCCCGTCAGTAGGAAGAAGACCCAGAAAAGCGGGGCCGTCGCAGCCAGCAGGGTCCTGAACCCGCCGTGGTAGGAGTTCCAGTCGATCCCGGCTTCCGAACCGAGCCCCCGCGCAAGCTGGTCGCAGACCGCGCGGCCCGACTCCGTTCCGACAGCTGCGATGAGCCAGAGCGTTCCGGCGGCGATCACGAGCGTCCCTCGCGCCGGGGCTCCGCTGCCGGACCACTGGGCGAGCCAGGCCAGCGACTGGTGCCGTTCCCCCATGGCGATGGCCAACCGCGTACCGCCAAAGATCGTGCCGTGCATCGCCCCCAGCGCGGAGACCATCATGAGCAGCGTGACGAGGTGGGTGCCGGAAGCCCCGAACGCCTGTCGGGCGACAGCCGCAGCGGGGACCGGCTCGTTGCGAAGCGTTTCAATGCCGAGAGTCGAGTAAGCCAGATTCACCGCCAGATAGACAACACACACCGCCCCAACGCCCAACGCGAGCGCCCGGGGAAGTTGCCGCTGCGGCTCCTTCATCTCGGCGGCGAGGTAGACTGCGTCGTTCCACCCTCCAAAGGCATAGAGCACAAACACCAGTGCCAACCCGGGATCGGCGTACTTCGCGGGCGCCGACCATGCGGGCAGCGGGCCTTGCAAAAAGACGACCCCGCCCGCCACGACGACCAAGCCCAGCCCCAGCACCTTGACGAGCGTCAGCATGTTTTGCGTCCAGCGGCCCGATTGGACGCCGACGAGATTGACCAGCGTGAGTACGACGACCGCTGTGATCGCGATCCAGGGTGAATAGACGATCGTCACGGGCCAAGCCTGGGCGACGTAGTCCTGAAAGGCAAACGACATGATCCCGACATTGGCGGGGATAATCACTGTCACACGGCACCAACCGAGGAGATACCCCATCCAGGTTCCAAACGCGCGGCTCAAATAAACCGCATCTCCCCCTCGTTCGGGCCAGGCCGAGGCCAACTCCGCAAAGCACAACGCTCCAATGATCGAAAGGATCCCGCCCACGACCCACAGCAACAAGGCACTTCCCACCCCCGGCATAAACGAAAAGATGTCGCTCGGCGATCGAAAGATCGAGGTTCCCACGACGACTCCCAGAATGAGACTGATGGCATCCCACTGGCTTAGAGCTGGACGCACAGCAGTTCGGGATTCCGGTTCGGCAGGCATCAACTCACTCCTCGCGCGGTGGATGGTCCCCCCGCGAGTCTGGCAGCGTGGGACTCAGTCATCCGCCGGATTAGAGCATTTCGCGAAGGGGTGTGCGCCCTCGCCGCTGCTCCCATTGAAGCGTTCGGGTGTAGGAGCGGATTGTGGCATTGTGGCATTGTGATTTTCGTTGGGTTTCACATGGTTTCCCAGTATGCGGCCCATTGGTCGCAATGTCAGAACGTGGCGTAAACAGAGGGAGTCAGGTTCGCATGGACGGTCTAGTCAACGCATTGGCCATTGGAAACGGAAATGCCGCCGAAGGGACTGCATCCCCGTGGGCTGACTGAATCCGAACCTTCAATGTTCAACGGGCGAAAAAGTCTCGACATAGCGCTTGTATGGCGCAGGTAGGCTGGTCGGTTTAAGACCATCCGTCGGCGTAGTCCACTGAGTAATTGTTCTCCTCGAAGCATTTTTCGGTGATGAAGGGAAGACTTTCGACCGGGAGCAGTGTAAATTTCCACGGCCACAGGAAGTGCAACGGGGGGCGTTGCCGCTTCAGGAACAGGAACCGGGCGAGTACGGATACCATGCTTTCGAAGATCATTCGTCACGAGTTTGACGCTTACCAGATCAATCAAGGGAATGCTTATTTTCAACAAGGTGCGGTCGAGTGGGTCCGCTGTGAAGACGAGATGCACCACCTTCGCGTGAGTGGAAGCTCATCGGAACCGTACGATGTCTATTTCGACCTGGAATTCTTGCCAGACCGGGAACTCGAAGCCGCGTGTACCTGCCCCCGGTTCGCGGATGTGTCGATCTGTAAGCACTTGTGGGCAGCCATCCTGAAAATGGATACTCGCGGAGTCAAGATTC
>JAYSVZ010000502.1:0-4410 GCA_043718305.1 Planctomycetota bacterium
TCCCCCTCCTTGAGGCTGAGGGTAATCTCATTGGCCGCAATCAGATTGCCGTAGCGCTTGGTGAGTTTCTTGGTCTCGATCACGGAAAGGCTCGTTGTGCGAAGAACAGAACAGGAACAATGACAACAATGAATGACGACGGTGAATGACGACGGTGAATGACAACTAGGGAGCCTTCGCTGTCGGCCCCGAGTCGACTCGGGTGAGGCTACTGGGCGTGACAGGAAGGATCACCCGAATGAACGACTCGCGGCCCGCAGGCTCGATCGGTTGCTGATCGACCAGGAACTGACCGGGCCATGTCGCCTTCTGCCCGGTGCGTACTTGCCAGCGACCAAACAGCACTGCGCGGCCGGTCCGGACGAGGTGTGAAAAGTCCTCCTTGCGAAGCGTTGCATTGGTCAAAGTGGTGTACTGCGGCCCCCCCGCAAGTTCATGGAACGTCAGTGTCCGAAAGATGCTCGCTAGATCGTGCCCTTGCGGGTCATACACCGTGCGCGCCATCAGGTACTCCGGGCCGCGTTTCTCACGCGGGGCCAACATTTTGGAACGCAGAACAGTCAAGTAGTCCGTCAGGAGTTTGGTGGGGCACCGATCGAGATCAATTGCCAGTGGTCCCGCACTGGCCAGCCCCGAGGCATTTCGGGACGGGGCGATGTACGCCAGATTCCCATAGGCGATGACCCACTCTTCGATGGTTCCCGGCCCATCGATCGTCAACTTGCCCCCCAGCCGTCCGGTTCCCGTGTCGAGCAGATCGAATGTCACCCGGACCGGACCGACCGACTCCTGCGCGGCGGCGATGACGGCTGTGCTGCCGTGGCGGATTGGCCAGGAGACGATGGCGCTCGAATGTGGTTGGATGGAGGTCATGGCTTCGCCGCGGTGCAGTCCGGTCTCCCGAAACAGGCCGCGAAAACCGGCCTCCGGTCGGCCTTCCCAGCGCAAGGTGGCGGGCGATGCGTCCGCGTCGCCCCGATACCCCACGGCCCGTCGCCGATGCTCGGGCTCAAAGAGAGTGAGCCAGCTATCGACACGGGCCGCCTGGCTCTGGGCATCGATCGTCAGCAGATCGACCTGTCGCGAGAGCGCTTCTGTTCCCGAGGTGGCCCGCGCGGACGACATCCCGAGATAACCACCGAGGGCGATCCAGATCGGCAGTGTGACCCACGTCAGATGGGGCCGCCGCAGGACTTTGTGAACCAGGTAGAAGTCCCCGGCACCGACCAGGCCGAGGAAGAGGACACACTGCCCCAAGATGATCCAGTAGTTCGGCCGCACCACCTGCGGGAAGACATCAATTGAGTTGACGAGCTGGGTTTGCAGGTCCGAAACGCCGGTCGGATTGAGGTCGGTATCGAGCCGTTGCTCATTGTCGGCGATGCTTGTGATCGGCTTCATTCCGCCCAGCCAGCGGCACAGATCGGGGAGCGAATCCCACTCCAGATTACCAGCCGGACTCACGAATTGAGGGTCATTCAGATCGAGGCAGATCACCGTGACTGTCCCGGCTCCCAGCCCAGCGCGGACGACTATGGCGGCTTCCTGGGTGTGAATCAGGGCCACCCCGCTCTTCGAAGTGAGTCGGGCGGCGACCCGGCTCCCTTCACGAAACCGAAGGGTCCCGCTCCCCGGAAGGACGGAGTTCACCTCGCTGACTCCGCGAAGCGTGACTTCGCCGGAGGTCTGAATCGGAGACCAGGCAGCGACCGGCCCCTCGAGCGCAGGAATCTGGGCGCCCCCCGAAATGACCAGCCGCCCTCCCCGCATGATCCATGCTTGAAGCGTCGCTGCGAATTCGGGAGTGGGTTCACAACTCGCATCGAGGACACAGACATCGACGGCATGCCACCCCCGAGGATCACGCGGCAGCGTGCCAAACTGCTCCGCCGTGAAGGTTCGAACTTCCAGGGGAGCCGCTCGCTGAGGATTATCTAGGCGAATCGCTGCCACGCGGGTGGCGGCGGCTTCAAAACCGGGCTGAGCCTTCCCCAGGCAAACGACCAGATCGGTCAGCGGCGTCAGCGTGACCAGTCCCTCGCCTGCATGAATTGTCTGCTCGGCGAGAACCCGGCCCTCTTGAAGCAGTTCGATCGCGACGGGGCTTTTCAGCGGCCCCTGTTGATAGATAATTTCGACCGCTTGCGGAGCCCCCGTTAGAGTCACGGTCGGCCCGGCGATTTGGACCGGTCGCCCCTCGATGTCGGCGGCAGTCACGCGGGTGTCGACCGTCTGGCCCACGGGACCAGAGACCTGCAGAGTCACCGCAGCCCATTCGCCGACTTTGGTGGTCCCTTGAAACCCGACTGTCGCAGAATCCAAGCGGACCGCAACCTCCGCGGCCATGCCTCCTCGGGCTAAGATGGACCAAGCTGCAATGAGGATGCCGATCCGCCATGCGAGCCAAGGAGGCGCGACGCTCCGGGGCGTGCCAATCGTCATGAGCCACTTCCGAATGGATCCCGCCACGGGCGAATGAAGAGAATGAACGCCACCCGGGTCGAGGCCCGGATTCTAAGCGCCGGACCTCACTGCGAGGAAGGAACCGACCGCCGCTTCGCGGGCGTTTGCATCCGAAAAGAGGGAAGGCCTCTCTGTCTGTCGACGAAACCGCTTCGGGCCTGAAGGACTGATCAGCGACTACCAGTGCATCACAAAGCCGCCATCCACATTAATCGTTTGCCCAGTGACGTTACTCGTTCGGTCCGAGGTGAGGAACACGATCATCGAGGCAATATCTTCTGGCGTCTGCCAGCGTCCCAAGGGAACGATGGAGCGAATCTTGGCTGTGGCCCACTCCTGGTAGGTGAGCCGGTCCTGGGGCAATTGCTGATCGTGCCAGGCTTGCCACACCGACTGATTGAGCGGCGTTTGGACCATGCCGGGGCAGATCGTGTTCACCCGCACGTTGTGGGGGGCCAAGTCTTTGGCCATGCACTGGGCGAAGTTGATGTTCGCGGCCTTGGCCGCACTGTACGGCGGGTCGGTCTGCGAGCCGATCTGCCCCGCGACACTCGACAGAAACACAAACGTACCCGACTTCCGCTCGCGCATCCGAGGGGCAAAAGCGTGGGCCACATGGACCATCCCCATGATGTCGACCTGCAACGTCGCGGCCCAATCACTTGGCACCAGATTCGTGAACGGGAACCCGAACTTCCCCGACCCAATGGCGGCACAGTGAATGACTCCATCGACCGGGCCAAACTGCGACACAGCTCGTTCTTCCGCCGCTTGCATCGCACCGTAGTCGGTCACATCCGCACAGAGCGATTGTACTCGCCCCGGATGCTCCGCAATCAGTTCCGCCGGAGCCGGTCCGCGATCAAGCACCGTGACCCGCGCCCGCTCTACCAAAAACTCGCGGGCTGTGGCCAGTCCGATGCCGCTGGCTCCGCCGGTGATCACGATGTGCTTGTCGGTGAGTTGCAAGTTCATGGGGGTGCCTTTTGGCTGATGGCTGATGGCTGGCCATGAGCCATCGGCCATCGGCCTAATGATTCATCAGCCCACCGGCAATTGGTCACGACAACAAGGCGTGACTCAGATCCCGGACAGTGGCTGTGTAGGACTCCAGGTCGGCCAGCAAGTCGGTCGTATCCCGAAAGAGCCGCATCCTCCGGGTCAGGAACCGGAACTCCTCGGAATCCGTAGGGGGGACCGTCAGATCGTGGGCATCCCCGCGGACCATCCGCAGGGCGTCAATCAATCGTCGCAGGAAACGGTAAGCATCCCGCAAACCGAGCCGTTGCTCTGCGGTCAGCGCTCCGACCGCTTCGAGTTGTCGCATCGCCTGGCGCGTGTTCGACACGCGGACCGATGGATAGGCTGCTCCGTGAATCAGTTGCAGCCCCTGGACCAGGTACTCGACATCGACGAGGCCACCGGGGCTGAGCTTGGCGTTGAAAGTCCCCGGTTGGACAAGTTGCCGGATCTGTTTATCACGCATGGCGCGCATCGCGGCGATGTCGAACTGGCCCTCGGTGTAAATCAGCGCATCGCGGGCAGTGATGACTTCGTGGCCGAATTCAGAATCACCAGCGACCGGCCGGAACTTAACAAGGGACTGGCGCTCGAAGGGCCAAGCCGCCCCCAGCGGGCCGAAGTATTTGCAGAACGTTGCGAAGGCGACCGCTGGACTGCCAGCTTTCCCATAAGGGCGAAGCCGCAGGTCGATCTCAAAAATCCCTTTCCTTCGAGCGTGGATCGACTTCACGAAGAGGTCGATCATCTGTTCGAAGTATTCCAGATTCGAAATCGACAAGGGCCCGCTGGTGTTGCCGGAGCCTTCGAACAGAAACATGAGTTCGATATCCGAGGCAAACCCCAGTTCGCATCCCGCGAACTTGCCCAGCGCGCAGACCGCCAGGCGGCATGGCTGGCCATCGTCCAGTCGCGGTGTTCCGCGCG
>JAYSVZ010000503.1:0-4409 GCA_043718305.1 Planctomycetota bacterium
GTGCGAGTCGTCTTGATGGCGTTGCGGATGGCCCGGGCATCGCTGGAGCCGTGGCAGATCATGCAGATGCCGTCGACGCCCAGCAATGGAGCTCCGCCGGTTTCGTTGTATTCAAATCGCGAATGGAGGGCGTGGAAGGCCTTGGTGGCCTGGAGTCGTTCGGTGTCGAGCGACTTGAGCACTTCGGTGGCCGAGACCTTCATCAGCATGCTGGCTAAGCCTTCACTGACCTTCAGCACGACATTGCCGACGAACCCCTCGCAGATGACGACATCCGCCTCGCCGAGATAGAGCCCCCGCCCTTCGACGTTGCCGATGTACTTCCCGGGACACGGCTGCTTGGCAAGGAGTGCGTGGGTCTCGAGGACGAGTTCGATCCCCTTCCCCTCTTCGCTTCCGATATTCATCAAGCCGACGCGGGGCTCATGGATATCGAGGATCGCCTGGGCATAAATGGCCCCCATCGCGGCATACTGATGCAAGTGTTCCGCGCGAGCCCCCGGGTTCGCCCCGACATCCATCAAGACCGCTTGCCCCGAGATCGTCGGCAGAACCACCGCGATCCCGGGCCGCTTGATCCCCTTCAGAAACAGCCTCGTCCGCAGCCCCGAGGCGACCACGCCGCCGGTATGGCCAGCACTCACGACAGCATCGACTTCCTTCGACGCCATCAATTTCCAGCAGGTGACGATGGAGCAATCGGCCTTCTTGCGGAGGGCCTCCATCGGCTTTTCATCCATTTCGATGAAATCCGCCGCATGAACGACTGTCAATCGTTTCGGAACGTCGTGCTTGTCGGCGAGTTGTGCTTCCAGCAGATCGCGGCGACCGACAAGCTGGATTTCCAGACTCGGGTCGTTATGCAGGGCTTCGAGCGCTCCGGCAAGGTTGATGCCGGGCGCGAAGTCGCCACCCATCGCGTCGAGCGCGATCCGCATTGTCCGTTTTCCGTCCAGAAAGAGGGGGACTCTGGAAGATGAAGGACTATTCGCCTTCTTGCGGCATCATCGCCCGACCGTGGTAATAACCACAGTTCGGACAAACCACGTGCGACGGAATCATCGTCTGGCACTGGGCGCAATTTTGCAGCTTGAGGGGGACCACGAAGTCGTGGGCCCGCCGCATGTTGCGGCGAGACTTGGATTTACGCTTCTTAGGAACGGCCATGACAACAGCCTAAATCGTTGTGTCCGTGTGACTTGCTGCGATCGAATGCCGGTGCGACCGCTCCTGGTCCGGAATGGCATCCGGCACAGGATCGCGTATGGTACGCCCGCTGACGAAGGGGGTCAAGCGACCGCCAACGGTGATATTGGCGACCAGCATCCCCCTTTAAAAGGCTTCTCAACCAAATTTGCCTTTTCGCCAACAACTCTGTCCCCAACGGCGTATCCCTTGCGGTACGATGGACTTTGTCCACCGGCCACAGACGTGAGGAGTGCCGGAGCATGAGGGCTGCCACACGACCGGGAACGAACGCGGATCGGACTCCAGCTCCGATGACTCCAGCTCCGATGAACACTGACCAAACCATCATCGAGGGTGACGACCGGGCTGGTGATGCGCGGTTGGTCGACGAGACTCGACGGGGCCAGCGGGACTCGTTTGGCGTGCTTGTACGCCGCTACGAGCGACGGCTGCTGCGAGTGATCGGACGGTTCGTACGGGATGCCGATGCGACTGAAGACTTGGCCCAGGAGACGTTCCTGCGGGTCTACGAGCGGTTGGAGCAGTTTGATCCGTCGCGGCGGTTCGCCCCGTGGCTGTTTCAGATTGGAGTCAATCTGGCGCTCGACTATCATCGCAAGCAGAAGCGGCGAAAGAAGATCTGGTCATTCTTCTTCTCCGACAGCAAAAGCGACCGCCCCTTCGACCCGGGCACAGCCGATCCGCGCGAGGCACAGGAGTTGGAGGCTGAGGTCCGAACGGTGGTCGACCTGATCCCGGAACAGTTTCGCCTGGTTCTGATCTTACGGGATCTCGAAGGATTCTCGACGAGCGAGATCGCGGCGATCCTTGATCGGAAGGAAGCCACCATCCGCTGGCGTTTGGCCGAGGCCAGAAACCGGTTCCAGGAGTTCTGGTCCCGCCGATTGGCTAGGTAGCGGACTTCTGCCTGTCATGGTCGTCTTTCGCTCCGCGAAAGAGCGTTCTTTCGCAGAGCGAAAGACGACAAACTTCAGTGTCAGTCAACAAGGTGCGTGGGATGAACTGCGGAGAGGCCCAACTTGAGCTCGCTCTGTGGGTTGGTCAAGACCTGACCGATGCCACGCGGATCGAGGCGCTACGCCGACATGTGGCGATCTGCCCATCGTGCGGCCAGCGGGCTAAGTCGCTCCAAGCTTCGCTCGTGGCGCTTGGGAGCCTGGAGGTTCAGCGGACTTACGACACCTCCGACAGTCTCTGGCCCGAACTCGACGCCCGCATCCGCGCTAAGGAAGCAGCTCCCCCCGCCCGTCCGTCGATCGCCATCTGGGCTGTCGGTTTAGCGACCGCGACCGCTCTGTGCGGGGCGGTCTGGGCTTTTCTGCCGAGGTCTTCGCCGGAGCCGGTTGCTCCGGTCAATCGAGTCGAGTCGACTCCCGCCGAACCGCTGCCTGCCGCCTACCCGTATCATCAATCGCCCGGTGGAAGAGACGCGGAAGATCCTCCCGGATCTCAGTCGGATTAATCGTTCCGGGTTGGAGCCCAGCCGTAAGGCAAGTGATCGAAGATAATCTCCCCTAGGTAACGCAGCTACTTCAAGGCCGGATCCTGGTCCGCATCAGCCTTCCGGTAGAGCTTCGTCGGGATCAAGTTCTCGGCAAGAACCTCTTTCCCCTTCGAGTGGGCGACGATCGCCTGGACCACTTCGATCCCCATGCGGTCCGGGAACTGGATCGGGTCGGCGTAGATTTTGCCGTCTTT
Organism: Planctomycetota bacterium; assembly: GCA_043718305.1. Lineage (GTDB taxonomy): Bacteria > Planctomycetota > Planctomycetia > Planctomycetales > Planctomycetaceae > TH-plancto1. The sequence goes on from JAYSVZ010000503.1 coordinate 2,908, forward strand.
GATCGCTTGTTTCGCTTCGAGTTGGCCATCGAAGCCGACAATCATCACCGAGTCCGCCTTGCCCGCTTGCTCCAGGGCGGCGCGTGCTCCCAGTGCTGACGGGTCGTTGATGGCAAAGACTCCTCGCAGGTCTTGGTGCGTTTGCAGGGCGTCCTTCATGGCCGCAGCACTCAGGTCTTGTTTCGCTCCGCCTTCAAAGATCCCGGCGATCTCGACCTTGCCGCTGGCGGTCGCGTTGTGCTCGTCGATGGCTTCGGTAAAACCCTGTACCCGTAGGCGGCATGACTCGGCTTGCTTGTAGTGCAGAACCGCCACCTTGCCCCCGCCGGGACCGATCGCCTCGATCATCGCCTTGCCCGCTTCTCGCCCGCCGCCGAGGTTATCGGTGGCGATCTGGCTGACGATCTTCACCCCCGGTTCCAGGCACGGGATGTCGACCGTAAAGACCGGGATCCCCGCCGCGTTGGCTTCTTGGATCGCCGGGACGATGGCCCGCGATTCACAGGGGCTCAGCACGATTGCAGCCACCTTTTGAGTGATGAAGTCCTTCACCTGGTTCGACTGTTTCGCGACATCTTCGTCAGCACTCAGGGCCACCACATCGTACCCTTGCCTCTTCCCCTCCGCTTCAATGTTGTTGGCGATCACCTTGAAGAAGGGGTTCCCAAATGTCAGCAGCGAGACGCCGATCGTGCCCCGCGACTTGGGAGCGGCATCGTTCGAAGTCGCTGCGGGTGTCGCACTCCCTCCGCCCGATGGCGCTGGATCGCTCGGCTTCGAACAGCCTAGCAAAGCACACGCGATGCAGAGAGCCAACCAACCGCGACGAGTCGACATGGGGAGTCCTCATTGAAGTGAGCCGCCAAGCCTCGCCTCCAGTTTAAGGCCGGTGACGGGCAGGCCCTTATTGTAAGCCTCAAGCAAGCGAACTTTCACCACAGAGACCCGGGAAGCTCGCGAACAGGTGTCACTTCGTGGGACTGTTCGCGATGCAGGCTTCACCCCATTAGGCCGGCTGGCCGCTTCCACTGGCGTCACGAGGCCGAATCGAGTTCACGCTTTCGCATTACGGCTGACGCCTTCGCTTCTCCAGGCTTCGAACGACAAGTCACCCCGCCGCCCGCTGAAGTCACGACATGGGTCACGAACTTTTGCCATGATGAGTTCCTTCCAACTCACAAGAACAACCAAGCTTCGCCTGACGCACCTGATCTTCACTGATCACCGCTAATCCAGAGGGGCTGCAGAGCACCACCACCACAGCTGGCTCCGGATTAGTGCCGATCAGTGTTCCAAGCTTGCGAAGTCCTGAAGTTATAACGTCAGTGCCCGAACGCTCGTCACGGCCACGAGCCTTCGGGGGCGCCAGCGATCGAAGTCAGTCCCACCACTTCGCCCCGCCGCCCCCCCCGCAGCCAGCCTGCACCAGGATCAACCCTGCAACACATCACCCGATCCGCCCCCCAACGGCCCCCCGTTCCCGCCGCCGCTAAGCGCCGCGA
>JAYSVZ010000504.1:0-14313 GCA_043718305.1 Planctomycetota bacterium
CAAGAAACGCAAAAAAGAGTCCTCCCCTTTTGCGTTTCTTGAGTTTTTTGCGGCCATCACTCCAGTCTGAATTCACGCCCCTGTCGAGGAGACTCGCCCCACTCTTCGCCGGGATCGACCTCATTCGCCCCGTGGGATAGCCAGATTCCGATGACAACTTCAACGTTGAGCCAGTCAAACGCAGATCTCCGTGCCACGCTCCATGCGGCCCTCTGGCTCGGGCTATTCTTCTCAACAGCCGCGACAGCCCATGCGCAGCTGGCCCCCGAGATCGGCTACATGTTTCCCTCGGGGGGAAGAGCGGGAGAGACCGTCGAGGTGGTGCTGGGGGGTTACGACTGGACGCCAGACACGCAGGTGTTTGTGCATGATCCGCGAATCACAGTGGAGATCATCGGCCCTCCTTCGAAGGTGCTGGTGCCAGATCCGCCTTATTGGTTCGGATTTAAGGCGCGCGGGTACGCTTGGCCGCTGCCGCGCGAGTTCAAAGCCCGCTTGACGATCCCGGCTGATGTGCCACCGGGGTTGATTCGCTGGCAAGCGGCAAACGCCAATGGGGGTTCCCCGCCTGCGACCTTTCTGGTGACCGACTCGGCTTCGGTTGTCGAGCAGTCGCCTCGGCCTGCGGTGCAAGTCCTTCCCGACCTCCCCGTCACGGTCGCGGGTCAGATCCGACTTATCGAGGAGATCGACCGCTACCAGTTCCGAGTGCCACGCACTGGTCCGGTCACTTTGGAACTGTTCGCGAGACGACTCGGTTCGCAGCTGCATGGGATGCTTCAAGTCGTCGATCCGCAGGGGAAGGTCGTTCTGGACGCCGCCGACACCGAGGGGAAAGACCTGACGGTCTCGCTGCTGGCCCAGGCCGACACGCTGTACGAGATTCGGCTCAACGATCACGACTACGCGGGTGATCGCTCGTACGTTTACCGGCTCGCCTTGACCGCCGGGCCACAGGTGCTGGCCGCCTATCCGGCTGGAGGCAAACGCGGCGAGACCCGGTCCATCGAGTTCATTGGTCGAGGGCTGAAGTCCGGGGCCAACCAAATCGAATCGGTGGTCCGCGACGTGACCTTTCCGCTGGCGACCGATGTCTCGACCTTCCACTATTCCCTGCCGACCGATGGGGGTCCGGCCCACCCGTTTCCGCTGGTATTGAGTGATCTTCTGGAGCAACTCGAACCCGCTCCGGAAACGCCACTGGTCGCTCCCGTGGCGGTGACCGGCTTCCTCGACCGTCGCTTCGGAACCGACACTTTCAGTGTGACGATGAAGTCCGGCGAAGTCTGGCGAGTCGCCGCCAGCGCTCGCTCCATCGGATCGCCGCTGGACCTCGACCTGTCCGTGCTTGGTCCGACCGGGGACTCACTGGCCACGATCGATGACGGACCGACTTCGGTCGATCCCGAGTTGCTCTTCACAGCTCCCGCCGATGGCACGTACCGCGTGGCGGTGACCGATCGATCCGGCCAAAGCGGAGGGCGTGAAGCCGCGTATCGCCTGACGATGGAACCGCCTCCCGTCGACTTCACGATGGCTTCGCCGACCCCACTGAGTGTCCCCATCGGCGGGACCGCCAAGCTGACGGTGAAGGTCACGCGGACCGGCGGGTTCAAAGCCCCCATCGCGCTCGTACTCTCGGCACTGCCCGATGGACTCACGGCTCCCCCCGATTTAATCATCCCCGAAGGGCAAGCGGAACTGGCGATCGACCTGACCGTGGCCGCTGACGCCCCCGCGAGTGCGCGGCTTTGCCAGATTCAGGCGACCTCGAACATCGGCGGGCAAGAGGTGCGCCGACAGAGCGAGCCGGTGCTGTTGACGACCACGATGAAGCCTCGAATCAAATTGACCCCCGAAGGAATGGACGATGTCCGCAAGGTTCATCGCGGCAGCACGTTCCTGGCTCCCGTGCTGATCGAGCGACTGGAAGGCTACACGGGCGAAATCACTTTGGAGATGACCTCGAAACAGCAGCGGCATCGGCAAGGTCTGGCCAGTGACGAGTTCATCGTGTCCGCCAGTGCCACGCGGGTCGAGTATCCGATCTTCGTTCCGGAATGGATGGAGACTACCAAGACCAGTCGCATGATCCTCAATGGCTCGGTCCAGGTCGCCGACCCGCGCGGCAACGTCCGAACGCTGCTCCAGCGACAGATTCTGCGGATCGGCCTGCTGCCCGAAGGAGCACTGATGAAGTTGAGCCACGCGCCGCAGGAGTTCGAGGCCACCCCCGGCGAGGAGCTGCGAATCCCGCTCTCACTGGTGCGCTCGCCAGACTTCACCGTTCCCGTCGAGATCTCGCTCGTTCCGAACGAAGCGGCCCCCATGACGGCCACGCCCCTGCAACTCGCAGCCGATCAACTCGAATGTGAAATCATCGTACCCATCCCCAGCGACGCGATGGGCGGGGATCGGACACTGACGTTCCGGGCCCGAGGTCTCAAAGACGGCCAATGGCCCGTTCTCTCGGAAACGACCCTTCGAATGACCATTCGCCCCAAACCCTGAAAACTGACGACTATTCACTCCTCACCTATGCCAGAATTCCCTCGACCACCTTTCCATGTACGTCGGTCAGCCGGTAATCGCGGCCTTGGAAGCGGTAGGTCAGTTGTTCGTGGTTGAACCCGAGCAGATGCAGCATCGTGGCTTGCAGGTCGTGGACGTGGACCTTGTCCTTGGCGACGGTGAAGCCGAGTTCATCGGTGGCACCGTAGGTCGTGCCGCCCTTGATCCCGCCGCCGGCCAGAACCATCGAGTAGGCGTCCGGGAAGTGGTCGCGACCGAGGATACTGCCGCCAGCGGTTCGCCCTTCGCGGAACGGCGTGCGACCGAATTCGCAGCCGATGACGATCAGCGTGTCATCGAGCAGTCCGCGCGCTTTGAGATCCTTGATGAGGGCCGAGACCGGCTTGTCCATCGTGGCGCACTTGTTGGTCAGGCCACCTTCGAGACCTTCCCCCGGACCCGTCCCGTGGAAGTCCCAGCCCCAGTCGAACAGCTGGACGTAGCGGACGCCTTGCTCGACGAGTCGGCGGGCGAGCAGGCAGTTGTTGGCGAGGCTGGCCTGCCCCGGCATGGCTCCGTAGGCTTCCTGCGTCTCTTTGGTTTCTTTGCCGATGTCCATGATCTCGGGGACTGACATCTGCATGCGGAAGGCGAGTTCGTACTGGGCGATACGCGTCAACGTCTCGGGGTGGCCCATCTCGGTGGCCTGGATCTGATTCAGGTCGCGCATGGCGTCTAGGCTCGCCCGCCGCAGGTCGCGATCCATCCCCTTCGGATCGGTGACGTACAGCACCGGATCGCCTTGCGAGCGGCACTGCACACCTTGATAGACAGCGGGCAGGAACCCACTCCCGAACGAGTTCTTGCCGCCGTTCGGCTGGACTCCACTGGAGATCAGCACCACGAACCCCGGCAGGTTTTCGTTCTCACTCCCCAGTCCATATGTCAGCCACGACCCGAAACAGGGCCGACCCGGACGTGCCGAACCGGTGTACAACAGCAGTTCCGCCGGAGCGTGGTTGAACTGCTCCGTGAACATCGAGTTGATCACGCACAACTCGTCCGCTACCCCGTGCAGATTCGGCACCGCGTCCGACAGTTGGACCCCGCCCTCGCCGTACTTGCCCCATTTGCGGGGCGAGCCGAGCAGTTTCGGCATGCCACTCGTGAAGGCGAATTGCTTCCCTTTCACGAACTCATCCGGGCAGTCCTGGCCCGTACGCTTCACCAACTCCGGCTTGTAATCCCACAAGTCGAGATGCGGCGGCGACCCGACCAGATGAATGAAAATGACATGCTTCGCCTTCGCGGCAAAGTGAGCGGCCTTCTCTGCCAGCGGATTGATGACGCCGGGAGACGCGGAGGCCGGTTTGGTCCCCATCGTAGCCATCGCGACCGCGCCCAGCGCGAGCGGGCTCGATTGGAGGAAATGGCGACGAGTCGCCAGTTGCAATTGTGAGGTCAATGAGTTCATGTGAACACCCGGCCATCAAGGAACTGCCCGGCTTTCGCAAGGGCGAAACCGAGATGCATCAGTATCGCTTCATCTTATTCAGGGTGGAGAGAGTTGAGTAGCCCAGTGGGAGTCCGGCAACGAGTGCATGTCAGCTTTTGCATCTCGGCGGATCACCATAAAAACGTCAATCGGAGAAGTCGGCGTCGTGTGAGAAGAGGGGGGGTGCCAGGGGGTCTGGCGAAGGGGTGGTTTGGCAGGGAGGCTGGAAAAATGGCTGAGGATGTGGCGGGGCTGGAGGTCGAGTATCAAAAATCGTTGGCTCGGGCGGCGGAGCTCAAGGTGCCGTTGGATCGAGCGTGGGGGATTGGTTCGGGGAAGGATATGACACGGCGACAAAACTCTTGTTCTGTGCGGCCACGAATCAAAAACTTGATCGAGCTGAAATCGGTGTGAGTGACTTGCAGGTCTATCACATGGAGTCGGTCCTGAAATGATCGGCCATCCTGCCAACAAGTCCCTCTTGTTGTGAATTGTCTTTCAACGCTACCTTGCGGGCCTTCTCGGCATGGAAGCCAGCATTGAGAGGCGGTCGAGAATCTCTGGCGGGACGCTCCGCATACACGGGATGGAGATGGCCATGCGGCGGTCGATGCTTTCGATGATCGCCATGCTGATCCTTGCAGCGTCGACGATCCATGCGGATGGGCCCCCGGGACCGCATGACGGCCCTTATCGTCCACGTCCCAATCCCCACAATCAATTTCGCCCTTACGATGATCTCCATCAGAGAATGATCATCCGCCCCGCATCGGTCTCAACGACCACGATTCCAGGTCGTACCAAGATATTTCCACCGGTTTACCCAGACGCTCCCGCAGTCTTGTCGAGTTCGATTGAGACTGTTCCATGGCTTGATACCGACTCCCAACTCCCTGTGTCGGATGTCCCGGTGGGCTGGCTCCGTTCTCCCATCGACTCCCCAACACTGGCCGATATCGGTCCGCGGCCATCTCCTGAACCCAGACCTTTCCCCGCTCCAGATCCCACGAACCAGAATTCCAATCCCAGTGAATCCCAGCTTCTGGCGGACATCGCTCCAGAGCCGGAACTGAAAGCGACCAGTCCAGTCTCATTGGTGATCGCTGGCCTCGCGGCGACTGCGGGAATCGTCTTCCTGGGGATGTGGCTCGTGAACCGGAGACGCTCCGGCAACTCCCAGGACCAGTAATCCATGACCGCGATCGCGGCGACCATCGAATCACCGGCTCAATCCCGCCCTGCTCGCTGGGCGTTCGCGCTCTGCTTCGTGGGGCTGGCCATCGGGGCGGCGTGGTTGTCGGTTGCCCTCCCGATCTCGGTCGCGTTCGCCGCAGTGTTTCTGTTTGCGGGGCCGCACAACTGGTTTGAATTGCGATACGCCCTCGGACGATTGCCCGCTCGCACTGGGAAGCTGAGGAGCTTTTTCGTCGTCTCCGGCCTGGGCGTACTCGGGTTATCGGCAGCCTATGCGGCACTCCCGCTCCTGATGAATCACTCCGGGAACTTCGTGGAAGGCGGTCTCTCCTTGTGGGACACAGCCTTCTTGTTCTGGGTGGCGCAGTTGGTTTGGATGCGGTCATTAACCAACCCGAGATTTGATGGCGGGTGGGTCTGGCCAGTGGCATGCTTGCTGACGGCAGTGGTTTGGCTGGCTCCGTTCTCGTTGCCGTTGATGTTGGTCTTCTTGCATCCGCTGATGGCCCTCTGGCTGCTCGACCGGGAGTTGGCCCGATCGCGGCCCACATGGCGAATTGGCTACAGGTGCGCGATGGGGTGTATCCCGTTGGCGGTGACGGCGATGTGGTGGCAACTGCGAGGTGTTTCCGACCTGCCGGGCACGGATCAGATCACGCTGGCGTTTGGGCCAACGGTGCGGGCCGATACGCTGACGAATCATGTGGGGGCGAGCCTGCTGCCCGGTGTGTCGCCCTATTTTCTGGTCGCCACGCATACCTTTTTGGAACTGGTCCATTACGGGGTGTGGGTCGTCTTGATGCCGCTGATCGGGTTGCGATCGTGGCCCTGGCAGATGGAGACCATTCCGGTTTCACGGCGCAGCCCGACCTGGTCGCGGGCCGTGGCGGTGCTGTTGCTGTCTGGGCTATTGCTGGTGAGTGTGTTGTGGGTCTGCTTCGGCATTGACTATGAGACGACCCGCCGGGTCTACTTTACGGTGGCCATGCTGCATGTCCTGGCCGAAGTACCATTCCTGTTGCGAATGATTTGAGACGATGTTGACTGGGGACTACTTTCGATCGATGCTCCTCTGTGGCAGCCTCACGATCGTGATTGAAACGATCGTGCTGGTCATCGGGCTCGCGCCCCGTCACCCGCTGGGTGTGCGGCTCTTCGCCGGGGTCTGGTTGACCCTCTGCACGTACCCCGTGGTGTGGCTCGTGTTGCCGCCGCTCTTTTTCGCTGACCAGCGAGGCTGGTATCTCCTCGTCGCGGAGACCTTCGCTCCGCTGGCCGAATCCATCTTATTCTGGTTCGCCTTCAGCCGCGGGTTGCCCCGCGATCGACTGGCGATCAGTCGTGACACTGTGGCCATCGTCGCCGCGAATCTCTGCTCGTTCGGACTGGGTGAGCGACTGCGGGCGTGTGGGTTGGAGTCCAGCCTTTAGGTTGTTCCGAACAGGCTAAAGCCTGGACTCCAACCCCAGTGAGGCCCTTGAGCGCCTTACCGTTTCATCTTCTTCAGCAGTTCGAGCGCCTTGTCGACTTCCTTGCCATCGAGCATCCCATCGCGGTTCTTGTCGACGAGGGGAAAGCCCTTGGTCAGAACTTCGATGCGCGCGGCTTCCTTTTTCGAAATCTTGCCGTCCTTGTCTTCGTCCAAGGCTCCGAAAATCAGCTCCGGAGTCAGCTTCTTTTTCAGCATGTCGCCGCCGCTGCCCGCTTCGCGGAGGCCGCGTGGGACGAGAATATCGAAATACCCGAGCATCATTTCTTCCCACGACTGATCCCCCCAGGTCACGGTCTTCGTCGGGTCGGGGTTCGCCGCGTTGTGGCTGCTGTTGTCGTAGGTCGCGGTGCAAACGAGTTGCGACCCGGCTGGGACGACGAGTGGTTCCGTCATTCGGTAGTTCGTCTGCCAGTTGAAGTCATAACGCGGAACGTTCAAGAGTGTCGACTTCGACCCGTCGCTGGAGACGAGTTCGTACTTAAAACTCTTGCCGCGAACATGCATATGCGGAGCCATCGAGAGCATCGTGACCTCGGCGGGGGAGACCGCGCTCTTGCCGATCACGACCTGGTCATCTTTGTTTGGTTCCAGTGAGAACTTCGTATTGATGACTTCACTCGTAATCACCTCGTGAGTGATCGTCGCCGGATCGGAAAAGATCATCCCCACCCGGCTCAGGTCGGTCGTGGCCGAGCCATTCGGCGTGTAGTGGACCTGGAACCGAATCGCAGCTCCAGCGGGGATCTTTTTCGCGGTTCCGGAGCCATAGAACATCGCCCGCGAGCCGGGGACATATGCCGCGAAGAACTCGCCGCGATCCTTTTGCTTGCGACCTTCCGGATGGACGAAGGCGATGATGTGATGTACCACCGCTCGATTGCCTGGAAGCACCTCGACTTCCGAAACCCACTTCTCTTCGGTGAACTTGGTATCGATCCAGAAGTATTGGTAGCCCACCCCCTCGGCTTCCCCATCGGCGGGGATCGAGAAGGCTTTCTCCATGGCAAACTCTTGATCGGGTGGCCGCGAGAGTTGCCACCCTTCGACGAAGCTCTTGGCTGGCGGCAGTTGCGCAGCATCCCCTTCTGGGCAACCATCCTTGACCCATGCCAGGACGGTATCCCGCTCTTCGGCGGAGAGGCTGCGGTCGTTGGCGAACTTTCCGTGGGCGGGATCGGCGTGCCAAGGGGGCATGCGCCGTTCGGAGACGACCTCGGCGATCATGTCGCCCCAGCCGCGTGCGTCGTCGTAGGTCAGCAGCGGGAACGGCCCGATCTCGCCGGGGCGGTGGCAGTCGACGCAGTGCGTCTGAAAAATCCCAGCGACATGCTGGGCGTAAGTCACAGCCCCGCTGGCCTTGGGCTCACGCACGCGCCCGATCAGGCAGCCCGTCGCATCGGTCTTGTCGACCGAAACCGGCTTCCCCGCGAGGAACTCATCCAGAGCGGCTTTGAGGTCTTCACGCAGCGGAGCTTTACGCTGCACGCCGACGATGTACTGGTCATCGATGCGACCGCGGTAGAGGACCGCTCCCTGGGGATCAAGGACGAACACCTCTGGCGTGCGAGTCGCAGAGAACTGGTCGGCGACCTTCTGCCCGGGGTCTTTCAGGACCGGGAACTTGATCCCGTGCTCTTTGACGTAAGCGGCAATCTCGGTGACGGAATCCTGCTGATTCGCATTGATGGCGAGGAACTTCACGCCCTTCGCTTCATAAGTATTGGCGAGCGTCTGCAACCGGGGACCGTAGAGTTTGGCCAGCGGGCACTCCGTCCCCAAGAAGGTGACGACGAGGCATTTGGCCTCCGAGAAGTCGGTCGATTGGACGACCGCGCCCCGATGGTCATTCAGCGTGAATGGCCCGACCTCCGCAGCACTCACATGTGCGGCGGACGAGCAAGCAACCAGACAGGCCATCCAATGCACGAACTTCATTGATTGAGATCCAGAAACTCGGCCACACTACGCAACCTCCGGGTTGAATAGATGATCGGCGTTGGAGATGTAACCCCGGCGGTCAGTGGAGGTTTCGAAAGTCTAGCGAGATTCTTCAAAAGTTCGCAGGGTATGGGCCATGACCTTGTCGGCTGGCCAGTTTGTCACCATGAACTTCGACAGACATGCTTCCCCTCGCAACTCACGCAGGGCAGGCCATCGCGACCTATCGAGGAGTTGGTCGCAGAATGGGCCGCAAGAAACTCAAAAAACGCAAAAGAAGAGGGGGCCTCTGTTTTGCGTTTTTTGAGTTTCTTGCGGCTCACTCCGCGTCACCGATCGATTGGAGTCCCGTCGATTTCAGCGACTTTTCAAAATTCAATTTGACAACGCTCTATGACGCTTCATAGCCTCGGATGAGGAGGTTTGCACCAACCCTCCACCCCCTGAATGGCTCTCCGTGATGCTCCGCTTCTTCACCTCTTCCCCGTCTGCTGAACCGCTTTCGTTTCGGATCAGCAACTGGTGCCTCCGCAGTGCGGTCACGGCGCTCGTCCTCACCGGCCAATTGTTCCCAGCGGGAACCGTCAACGCTCAGGACAACCCGCCACAAGACGACCAACCGCTGAGCGTGACCCCCGCAGTTCCTTCCGTGGAAGCCAAAGAGGGTGACATGCGAATCACCGCAGCGGGATCAGCTCTTGCAGAGGTGGCTGGGGACAATGAGTGGGGGATCGTCATTCGACCACATCGGCCCCGAGCTGCTTCGGCGGTCGCCCCGCCGAAGTTGATGGCGGATCGACCCGCGAGCCGAGAGGCGGGGAATGTCTCGGTCCAAGTCAGTCAAATCGCCGGAACATCGTTCCAGCCGTGGGGTGTGCATCCGATCTTTGCGGAACCGAGCTTATGGCGTGGTCCGACTTCGGCGTTTCTCTTTGATCGTCCGTTGCCCTACTGGCAACTGCGGGGGGACTTTCACCACCTGCGGCCGTTTATTTCGCGGCTGAGATAGCCTTACGGAACGAACACGAACTCGTTCGAGTTCACCAAGACACGCAGCATGTTCGGCAAGCCGAACTGTCTGGCATAGGACATCAGTCGCGGCAGTTCGGTCTCGGTCGCTGGTCTTGAGTAAAACCACCGGCAGGCTTGATCGAGTTGACCCTCCAGAGTGCTTTCCTCGGCTTCGAGTCGCTGCGCGATCGACTCGCACTGCCGGAGGACAAAGGCATTGTTATAGAGGGCCAAAGCCTGCTGCGGAGTAATCGTGCTCGACCGTTTCGCCACCGACAGCGAGGGGTCTGAAACATCAAACGCATCGAGGAGCGGGTCGCTCACGTTGCGGAAAACAAACCGGTAGACCCCGCGACGGAGGCTGGCCGGGCTGTCGACATCGAACTGGTCATAGCTCACCAGGGGCGAAACGCCGACGTTCGGGTCATCGTACTTGAACTGCATCGCCGACGGGCCCCCCATTGCTGGATCGAGGCGACCGCTGATGGTCAAAAGGGCATCGCGAAGCTGCTCGGCTTCGAGCCTTCGCCGCGACATTCGCCAGATAAGCCGATTGTCGCCGTCTACGGCCAGTGCCTCGGGACGCCCGGTTGATGCCTGCCGGTACGCTTGGCTTGTAACAATCAACCGGTGCAGTCGCTTCAGCGATCCCCCTTGATCGCGCAGCTCGCACGCCAGGAAATCAAGCAGTTCCGGGTGCGAGGGAGCCGATCCCATACGTCCGAAGTCGTTCGGCGTATCGACGATTCCGGCTCCGAAATGCCAGGTCCAAACACGGTTCGCGATGCTCCGCCAGACGAGCGGGTTCTGGTCAGACGCCAGCCACTCGGCCAGCGCCGCCCGCCGCGCGCCATCATCGGCAACGCTGTCTGGCGGGACTTGAAAGGCGACCGGCATGGCCCGCATGCCGCCGGGCTGGACCTCGGGACCGGGGCGGGCAACATCGCCGCGAATGAGCTTGTGAATCGGGCGGGGAGTCGCTGGGCGTTGGTAGTTGTTGTACCCAGCTGCGTCACCACCGACCGCATAGACGAGCGGCAGTGGAGGGAGGCCGCTGATGACCTCCTCAACGGCCAGCTTGGCCAGAGCCGTCAAGGTCTCACCGGTCAGTTCCGGGATGCTACCCCCGGTCGCGTCGCGAACCGACTGCACCAAGTCCGGCGAGTGCGCACTCTCCGTCCCGGCCAGTTCCGATGCGATCGATAACCGCACCCGGCCCAGGATGTGTTGCCGACCATACGTCTGCTCTAGTTTGAGGGTGATGATCGACCCGGTGGGGGCTGTGACCGGCTCTTCGAGAATCAGGACTGCTGCGTGGGAGCGCCTCTCTTGCGGGTCGACCGACCAACCGGTCATGGGGTTTCCATCGAGGGCTTGGTCGATCGTCCAACCGGCTTGATTAAAGTCCGCCTTGGCGGACTTGAACTTGTGCTTCTTCGGCTCGATGGAGCGATCAGCCGGGGCGACTTCGAGCAGCACTTCTGTCAGCGCGAAGTTGCCGTTCTGCGGCTGCAGCCCTGGGCCTTTGTTCGGAAGTTTCTCGTCGGCCAGAACCTCGATGCGCACGGCGGTGATGGGTGCCTCGCCCTTCGTAGCGACGAACGTATAGATATCGGTTTCGACCGCCTCCGAAAAACGGAACGACCCATCCGGCAGCCGCTCAGCCGCCGGGCCGGTCGACTGCCGCGTGACCTCGGCGGCGAATGGTGTCCACGGCTTCTCAGCGGCGATGACCCGTTCGCCGATCGCGCTCGCCGTCGCTCGCAGCGTCACCTGCGTATCGGCGTCCAGGCTGTCGAACGCCTGTCCCGCGATGAGCTGATCGCGGACGGTCTTCCAGTGCTTGACGAGGCGGATCTCTTCGGGAGTTCCATATGGGCGTTCGCCGCGAATCACTCCAGCGAAGACCGCCTGCATGCCGTAGTAGTCGTCCTGCGTCAGCGGGTCAAACTTGTGGTCGTGGCATCGCGCACAATGCAGCGTCAGGCTCAAGAATGATGTCGCCACCGTCGTGACCATATCGTCCCGATCGAGGTTCAGCGCGATTTTCTTGCAGAGCGTTCCATCAGTCTGCTCGGCCAATGCACTCTGGTTAAACGGCCCCGCAGCCAGAAACCCAAGAGCCGGGATCAACTCCGGCTGATCGGGAAAAAGCACATCAGCGGCAATCTGTTCGCGAACGAAGCGACCAAATGAAACATCGGCGTTGAGCTGGCGAATCACATAGTCGCGGTAGGGCCACGCATTCATCCGTGGGCGGTCCATCCCGAATCCGTTCGACTCGCCAAAGTGGGCCACATCAAGCCACAACCGGGCATACCGCTCCCCGTAACGCGGCGAGTTCAAGAGCCGGTCGACCAGCTTGTCATAAGCTGCGGGCGACTCATCGGTGACGAACTCCTCGACTTCATCCGGTGTCGGTGGCAGCCCATGCAGGTCAAACGTCAACCGGCGAATGAGCGCTCGCCGATCGGCTTCTGGAGAGGGAAGCACGCCCGCCTTTGACAGTCGCTCGCTGAGAAAGGCATCGATCGGATGCCGGGCAGACGCGCTGGCTTGGCCGGGAATCTTCGGTGGTAGAAGCGGCTGAACGGCCCACCAACCCTCCACGCTCGGTTGGCTGGCGCTTGAGACCTTCGCGACGCGGGGATCGAATGCCCCCTGCTCCACCCACTTCCGCAGGATCGCCACCTCTTCGGCGGGGAGCGGTTCATCCGGCGGCATCTTCAAATCGGACCGTTCGACAGCCTGGATCAGCAGACTCTTCGCCAGATCCCGAGGAACAATCGCCGCCCCAGAATCGCCGCCCTCTTCCCATCCCGAGCGGCTATCGAGCGTCAACCCCCCTTGCATCTCGCCGGTCTGGTGCGAGTGGCATTCGAAGCAGCGCCGCGTCAGGATTGGCTCGACTTGGCTCTCGAAGAATTCTTTTTCTGGGGCATCCTCGGCTTGCAGTTCGGAACTGCCCAGGCAAAACGAAATCCCGATTCCGTAGAGAACCAGCAAGCAATAGCCGGTCGCTCGAAACGCCAGCCGCGAACGCATCTCGGGTCGACTCCCGATGTCGGGATGCATTCCCAAAGGCATGGTCCCTCCCACTCAAAAGCCATTCACGATCGCATCAGACTCCGTGCATTCATCGTACGCGAGGCGAACGGACGATGCCATAGGGAAGGGCTGGTGAAAGGTGTGGCCGATGCCGTGCAGCGATCACCCGCAATTCTCCTCTGGCCTTGTGACGACTTCTGTCGGTAGATTCCACATCACAATTCACTCAACGGTGCGAGAAGGAACTCGGCATGCAGGTGGCCTTTTTCGAGGATCATGCGGCGGATCAGTTTCGGCCCTTGGCGTGGCTCCGTCCGGTGTTTGAACTCGTGTGCGGACAATCCGGGGTGCGGGAGCGGGTGCTTCGCTTTCTGGCCCCGCGAGCGTGGGGGGCCTTTGTTCGTCCGTGGCTCGCGGAGACTTACGTTGAGGAGTACCTCGCGTGTCAGGTCAACGCCACGGGGTGGCTCGATCTCAGCCCGACGTTGTTCCTGAACGGGCGGTGGCTGCCGGAGTTGGTTGCGCTCCGTGAACTCGGCCCCGATGAGGCGGCGTGGGTCGACGGAACGCTCGTCGCGATAACCGTTCACCCCGAAGAGGTCAGCCGCCTCGACCCGCGCCGGATCCCCGAGGGCCTCGTCGAACTGGCGCGCTCGCGCCGCGAGGTGGCTGCGAAAGGCACCCTTCTCAATTACCCGTGGGATCTCGTGCATCACAATGCCGAACAACTCGAACAGGACTTCCGCACGCGGCCGCATGGACTCTCGAAGGTCAATCTCGGTTCGCAGGTTGCGGTCCTTGGCAAGGACGAGGATGTCTTCATCGACCCAGCGGCCCAGATCGATCCGTTCGTCGTCATCGACGCCCGGTCCGGCCCCGTCTGGATTGAGGCCGGAGCCATTGCTCAGCCGTTCACCCGCATCGAAGGTCCGTGCTACATCGGCCAAGCCGCCCAACTCTTTCGAGCCAACGTGAAATCCGGCACGACGATCGGCCCCGTCTGCCGCGTCGGCGGCGAGATCGAAGAGTCGATCTTCCACGGCTATTCCAACAAGTACCACGACGGCTTTCTCGGGCACAGCTACATCGCCCCGTGGGTCAACCTGGGAGCCCTCAGCACCAATAGCGACCTCAAGAATGACTATTCGGCGGTCTCGGTTCCGCTCTGGGGCGAGTCGATCAGCAGCGGTTCGACCAAGGTCGGCTGCTTTGTCGGCGACCACTCGAAGACGGCCCTATGCAGCCTATTTAACACCGGCTCATCGGTGGGAGTGATGAGCATGATCCTCCCCGGGGGACGGCTGCTGCCCAAGCACATTCCCTCGTTCAGCCGCATCTGGCACGGAGCCGTCGAGGAGCTTCCGGACCGATTGGATTCGAGCCTAGCCACAGCGCGAACCGCCATGGGCCGTCGAGGTGTGACTCTGACCGCCGCTATGGAGCGGCTCTTGGCGAAGGTCTTTGAGCTGACGGCAGGTGAACGCGTCGCAGCGATCGCCAGGGGGCTAAAGGGGAAAGCCTGAGCCCGCCTTCGGCGTCACCGGCGAACGCCACTTCAACCACATCCTGACCACAATCCAAGACTGGTACAACGCCGAAAGATCGCACTCCGCCCGCAACCATC
>JAYSVZ010000505.1:0-4399 GCA_043718305.1 Planctomycetota bacterium
GGGCCGCACTGATGGTGCGGCTGTACATGTTTGTCGAAGGGAAGACGGAGCAGACGTTCGCTTCGAATGTGCTGCGTCCGCATCTGGCCCGGTATGAGGTCTGTCTGCAAGGGGCGGTGGAGATCGCTCATGCCCGCAAGAAGGGCATCGTTCATCGCGGGGGTGCGATCCGTTATCAGCCGATGAAGGACGACATCAGGTGTTTTCTTAAACAGGAAAAGTCCCCCGAAGTGTTCTTCACCACGATGGTCGACCTCTACAAGGTGATGAACGACTTTCCCGGTATCGATGATTCCGAGCAGCACCGAAACAACCCACGACAGCGAATCGAGTTCCTCGAAGCCGCCTTCGCCAACGACATCAACGACCAGCGGTTCATCCCGCCTCTTCAACTACATGAGTTCGAGGCACTCCTGTTTGCCGACATCGAGTGCCTCAACTCGCTACTGGAGAATCGCCAGAAACAGGTCGACGAACTCGCGAGGATGTGTGCCGAATTCGAAACGCCGGAACTCATCAACGATGGTCCGCAAACGGCTCCTTCGAAACGCATTATCCAGCACCTCCCCGAGTACAAGAATCTCAAGACCACCCTCGGCCCATTGGCCACCGAGCATCTCGGTTTGACGAAGCTGAGAGATCGCTGTCCGCACTTCAGTGAATGGGTCCGGAAGCTTGAGGCTTTGGGAGCTGCCGTAAAGTTGTGAGGCTTCTGGATCAGGGGTGCGGCTCAATGACGAGCGTTGTTCGAACCGGCGAGTCGTAAGACTTCTGTCTGACTGTATCTCAATCTGTACACCGTTCGCCGACATTCGGTGCCCCCTCCGCGCACCCGCTCCCGCTAGGTCAAACACGCCCCTCCCGCACCGGACCGGCCCTGACCTATGACGACTGACACGCTGACCGAAGACCTTGCCGACTGGAGCGCAAAGCTCGCCATCGACCCCCAGGCTCGCATGGTTTGTAACGTGGCCCTCACCGGCCCCGATTCCAAAAACGGCTACCACTATTCCGAAGCCGCGCTCCGCGCAGCCACT
Organism: Planctomycetota bacterium; assembly: GCA_043718305.1. Taxonomy (GTDB): domain Bacteria; phylum Planctomycetota; class Planctomycetia; order Planctomycetales; family Planctomycetaceae; genus TH-plancto1. The sequence goes on from JAYSVZ010000505.1 coordinate 1,038, forward strand.
CCGCTCTACGATCAGAAGCCCGTCTTTTTAGACCACGCTCCTGACCGGCTCAAGCCTCGTGATCGTAGCACCCGCGATCTGGTCGGCAACATCGTCAACCCCCGCTTCGAAGACGGTCGCATCCGCGGTGACATCCGCGTCCTCGACACCGAATCGGGCCGCACCTTTCTGGCACTGGCCAACACCAACCTCCCCGGTGTCGGTATGTCCCATGTCGTCCTGGCGCAGCGCTCGACCGACGGATCCACCGTCGAATCGATCCGCGATGTCGTCTGCGTCGACGCTGTCATCAACCCGGCGACCACCGTCACCTTCCGCGAAAGCACTGCCTCATCCTCCCCTCTCCAGGGAGAGGGGCCGGGGGTGCGGGCCGAGTGTCCAGACGACTCCCACTCTCTCGTAGGGCAGACAATCCTGTCTGTCCCATCGCAGCCTCCCAGTGGGGCAGACATTCCTGTCTGCCTTGAGTCAACTCCGTGCCTCGCCTGCGCCCACCTCCGCGAACAGGTCACAGCCCTCCAATCCCGCGCGCTCTCATTGGAACGCCAACTCGATGTCCACAAACTCCTCGCCGAAGCGCAACTCCCCCCACAAGCATTGACCCCCCTCTTCAAACAGCAACTCGAACAAGCCCCCACCACCGAGGCCCGCCGCGAACTCCTCCGCGACCGCCAGGCTCTCTGTGAACAGCACCGCCAAACACCACCTCATAGCTGGGAGCGCCGACCGACCAAATCCCATCCGCAACCCACCACCGATTTTGTAACTGCCATCAGAGCAAGAACCGCCTGATCACACTGACCATTCAATCAGACAGCGAAGTTCCGGCTCCCCTCTCCCCTCGGAAGAGGGGCTGGGGTGAGGGTGAATGGCAAGACAACGCCAGCCTTGACTCCGTCTGATGTCCGAATGTGATTGTTGAAAACCAGTTCGAAAGTGCCCCACTAGCCACAAAACTCGCTCCGTGCCACCTTGGCAAACCCCCCGTTCGTTCCACCGCCCACCCTTCCCTTTCTCACCCAGAAAAGCCTATGCCCACTCCACTTCGCGATCTCATCCAATCCCATGGCCACGCCGGCTTCTACCGCAAGGTCGTTGACATGCTCAACGAGAAGCAGCTCACCCCCGACGACTTCTCGTATCACGAGTTGGCCGCGGCCTGCGGTGTCCTGCCTCGGCTCAAGGGGCTGCGTGAATCACGCCTCCCCTTCGATGCCCGGCTCTCATCGGTCGACGCCACAGCTCATCTGCTGAGCGAGACCAGCTCCAGCGTCGGCACCACACTCTTCCAGGTCGTCACCGGCGAACTGATCAGCCGCAAGGTGCTCGAAGGTTACGAAGACGATGCGGGCTTCATCGGTGACAAGCTGGTGACGGTCCTGCCCAGTAAAGTCCGCAACGCTCGCATCGCGGGCTTCAAGGCCCTCGGCGGCCCGACCAGCGTCAACGAAGGTCAGGCGTACGATGAGTCGACCTTCGCCGAGAAGTTCGTCACGACCTCCGAATCGAAGAAGGGCCGCATCCTCAGCATTACCGAGGAGCTGATCGGCTTCGACCAGACCGGCGAGATCCACCGCCGGGCCATGGCTCTGGGTTACTACCTGCGGCAGGAACGTGAACGCACGATCGTGCGGGCTGTGACCGATGCCGATGCCTCAACCGGGACGCACGTCTATCGCCCAGCGGGCACCGGCCAATCGCTCTACAACGCGAATGGCTCGAACCGCAACTACGTCGGTCCGGGCAACACGACTTCGTCCGCCTACAACGCGGCGATCGCGCTGCACGACTGGACCGATATCGAAGAGGTTCTGCACTACCGCGCCACCCAGGTGAAGGATGACCGCATCGACGGCACCCCGCGCCCCATCGTCGCTCCCGTCCGTCAGATCCTCGTTCCCGAAGCCCTTCGCGGCACCGCTCGGAGCGTGGTCCACTCGACCGAAATCACGGTCGCCACCGAGGATGGCCAGACCCGCTTCGCCAACCCCATCAACGGGATCGCCGAAGTCCTCGCCTCCCCGTTCGTCGACGAGCAAGGCACCGCAGCCTCCCGCGACTGGTACATCGGCGACTTCCGCCGCCAGTTCATCTGGTCCGAAATCTGGCCGGTCCAGACCTTCCTGCAACAGGCCGACAGCGAAGCGGCCTTCGACCGCGACGTCGTCCTCCGCGTGAAAGCCCGCTACTTCGGCGGCATCAGCGCCGTCGACACTGTCTTCGTCACGAAGGTCGCTGGTGGCTGAGAAGAGAGATCAGAGAGGAGAGACGAGAGCCAGCCCCCCCTGACTCAGTCTCCCTCTCAACCTCTCTGTCTCCTCCTCTCTCGTCCCTCCTCTCTCGTCCCTCCTCTCTCGTCCCTACTTTCTCGTCCTCCCCCTCATGCACCTCCCCGGCCTCACTCCCTCACCAGCCCGCGTCATCCAGCTCCCGCGTCTTGGCGGTGAGCCGATCTCGCTCGCGATGCAGCCGCTTTCCCTCGGCTTCCATCGTCGGCTGCGAGGCCGGGGAGTCGTGCCCCCTCAACCACCCCGCAAGGTCGCTCGCGACTCAGCAGGAAAACCCCTCCGCGATGAATCGGGGCTGGCCGTCATGTCCAGTGATGACCGCGATGCCGACTACCTCGACCAACTCGATCTCTATCACCAGCGGGTGGCTGTCTTGGCGATCGTCGAATCCCTAAAGGCCGACCCGCAAGTCAGCTTCGCAACGTCGCCGCCCACGACCAACACCCCAGAAGTCTGGGCGCGCTACGCCGACTCGCTCTTTGAAGAGATGGAAGTGGCCGGTCTGACCGCCGGTGACCTCGCTCTGCTTTCCAACTGGACCTGCAAACTCAGCAATCTGATTGATGCGGACCTGAAGCAGGCGACATCAAATTTCTCGCCAGTCGAAAGAACCAACTCGACCTGACCGCTCCCCGGACCATCGACTACTGGGTGCTAAGAACCTGCGAATGCCTCGGACTCCGTGAACCCGAATTCCACGCCCTGCCCTACCAAGACCAAGTCCGACTATTGGCCTACGTCACACTCCGTGAAGCAGAGTCACTGGCTACTCACCAAGAATCGCTTAACCGGGTAAGACGGCCTTTCCAGGCCGTCCAGTAGCGTCACGCGAAAGGAGATGGCCTGAAAAGCCGTCTTACGGGGATCTCCTTTCCGACCGCTCACCTAAAACTGCGTAGCAGAATTCGTAAGAATTCTGCCTCCCCATCCGGCTCCCCTCTCCCCCCGGGAGAGGGGCTGGGGGTGAGGGTGAATAACAAGACATCTCCCGAATCAACTCCCAACACCTTCGAGTTTCGTGCTTCGGATTTCGAATTTCCATTTCCCTCCCCTCCCCCCCTCCCCCTCCCATGG
>JAYSVZ010000506.1:0-4393 GCA_043718305.1 Planctomycetota bacterium
AGCGCATCGGCCAGGAACTCCAGATAGACCCGTTTGCCATCGGCACTGTTCTGGTCGTGGCTGCGCTGCACGAGGAACTCGGCGAGCGAGTATCCCTCGGCATAGAGGGTGTAGAGTCCCTCGGGGTCGCTGGGGTACTCGCGAATCTCGAAGAGATCCTTGAGCGGCATCTGCTTCTGCCTCCGAAAGATCCCGTTCAGGTGGTCGACCTGTCGCAGCCGCTCGCTGGGATGCTCGACCAAGGTGGCGGCCCCCTCATCGGCCCAGCGGGGCAACGGACGGCGAAACTTCGAGGCGAAGATTGTGTGGCACACTTCGTGGGGCACGACCGAGTCGAGGATCCGCTCCATCGATCCCCGGACCCGCATATCCCAGCTATGGACTTCGCCGCCTTCAAAGGTGAAGGTCGTCGACCCGCTGGCCCCCATGGAGCCGACGCTGACCTGAATCGGGCAGGGCTTCGACCACGGCGGGAGGACTTCACCGGTCCATTCAATAGCCAGCGTCTTGCGGAAGTATTCGGCGGTACAGGCGACCTTCTCGGCGACGGCGGGGTTGTCGGCGTGAGCCACAAAATTGGGAGTCGCAAACGACGCCCCCCCGGCCACGCTCGAAAACAGCAACGACAGCGTCAGCCCGGTCAGCCAGCGGATCAGCATTGCGTCCCTGCCACAAAGTCATTGAGGCTCCGCGTGATCCATCACGACAGAGATCGGAGGGAAAATGCAAAGCCCGTGCCTGAGCTGGTTCGGTGAAGGGGATCGGTCTCAACTCATGTGGTGGTCACGGCTTTGAACCCGCCGGATGATCCTGGCCGGACCTCAGGATTTGTAATCCTTGCAAAGAGCGGCCTTCACGGCGCTGGGAAATACTCGGTCTGAATTCTCCGCTCACGCCGTACGAATGCTGGACGCCAGCCATTCGAAAGCGGATGATGAACGCAGCGCGGTTCGGATAACCGGACCTTCTTCTGGAGGAATCGATCGTGATTCGTTGGGCATTGGCACTCGTGGCCTGGGTCGGGCTCTGTTTGACTTCGGGGGCTTCGGCTGAGGAACTGATTGGTCCCCAGGCCGAATCGCTGGCATCCAGCCGGGCGAAGGCGGTCGAGTTCCTGATCACCTCGCAACAGGCGGATGGAAGCTGGACCTCGGACAAACAGCCGGGGATCACGGGGCTGGTGACATACGCCTTATTGGAGGCCGGGGTAAAGCCGGACCACCCGGCGATCGTGAAAGCGATCCAGCACCTCTCTCCATTCATTCAAGCCGATGGCGGGATCTACCATCCCGAGACGAGTCACAAGAACTACGAAACGAGCATTGTGCTGCTTGCCTTTCGCGGGGCGAATGTGGAGGGGAAGCACGATGCCCTGTTGACCAAAGCAGTTGGGTTCCTGCGCGGGATTCAGTGGGACGAAGAAGAAGGGGCGGAGCCGTCCCAACCCGGTTACGGTGGCCAGGGGTATGGACGCAGCAAGCGGCCCGACCTGTCCAATACGGCGTTCTTTTTGGAGGCCCTGAAGTCCTCCGGCATCGGTCCCGAGGACGAGGCTTTCAAGAAGGCGCTGGTCTTTGTGTCGCGCTGTCAGAACCTCGAATCGGAACACAACACGACCGAATTCGCCGGTCGCGTGAACGACGGTGGCTTCTACTACACCCCGGCTGCGGGTGGAAATTCACAAGCCGGGAACAACCCGGATGGCGGCTTGCGGTCGTATGCAAGCATGACCTATGCGGGACTCAAGAGCATGATCTATGCGGGGGTCACTCCGGATGATCCGCGGGTCAAGGCGGCCACCGGCTGGATTCGGATGCACTACACCGTGGCCGAGAATCCCGGCCTGGGACAGCAGGGGGTCTACTACTACCACCAGACCTTTGCGAAGACTCTCAGCACGCTCAAGATCGACCTGTTCGAAGATGCCAGCGGGACGAAACACGACTGGCGGAAAGAACTGGCCGAGCATCTGTTCACGCTGCAAAGCGAGAATGGGAGCTGGCTCAACAAGAACGACCGCTGGTACGAAGGCGACCCCAATCTAGCCACAGCCTATGTCCTGATGGCGCTCAAGCACTGTGACCCGAAGCCGCTGGTCCGCGATCAGGCCGGCGGGCGAAAATAGTCTCCCCGCCAGACGGCCTTTCCAGGCCGTCTGGCCTTAAACACCGGTCATGGACGGCCTGGAAAGGCCGTCCTACGGGGACTTTGATTCCCGCCAGTGGCTCCGCTTCGTCGCGAACAGGTCGAGGAACGCAAGCGCGTCATGCTGCAACGGCGAAGTTCGACACGCCCATTGCCCAGGCCGTCGCCGCTTGGATTCCCATGCGACTTCGACTTCATCGCGGAAACGTCTTTTTAGAGATTCTTCGAAAATAGTTTGTCACGAAGGGTCTTGCCGACTGTTTATGGAGGTGGCTGGCAATTCTCGCCAGCGGCCGACAGATCGGGAGTCTTCGATGAACCTGTTTCGAAACCTGCTACGTTCTCTGAACACTTCCTCTTCGCGGCCCGCCGCCCGGTCCCGCCGCTCGCTGTCTGGGGAGCGACTGGAGTCCCGGACCTTGCTGGCCTCGCTCATCAGCCCGACCAGGGTCACTTATCAGGACATCGACGGCGATGATGTCACGGTCACGCTCTCCAGGCCTGTCCTGACCCTCGCGAATGTGAACTCGATCTTCGTGTTCAACAGCAGCAACGTGAACGGGAGCAACGCCATCCCGCAACAGTTGCGGCAGATCAATCTGGTCGGGGTGGCCGGAGTTGCGGGGACCACGATTACGACGGTCGCGACCCGCAACCCCGTGAAAGGCGGCGATGGACTGGCAGCTCTGGGGCAGATCGATGCCACTGGTATCGACCTCGGGGCGGTGATGCTCGACGGTGATCTGGGGCGAATCCTGGCGGGGGATGACAACCGACTGACACAGGCCGTGGGAACTCTATCGGTCAAATCGATGGGGCGCTATGGCACCGTGACCGGGGCGGTCGATCTCCATAGCGTGATTGAGGGGCCGTTGAGTTCGCTGCGAGTCCGGAACGACATGCTGGGGGCATTCCTCAATGTGGTGGATAACGGAAGCGCAGACGGGATCAACGGAAAAATCGGCAGTGTGGCCATTGGTGGTTCGATGATCGGAACCGCCGACGCCAATTCCGGACGAGTCCATAGCACCGGGAAAATGGGGATTGTCACGGTGGGCGGGAATGTGCAGGGCGGCGGCGGCAGTTACAGCGGCCTGATCTCTTCGTTTAGCGACATCGCCAGCGTGACCATCAATGGTTCCATCATCGGAGGCAGCAGTACCTTCGCGGGCGGCATCCTGACTGATTTTCTTGGGGGTGGGCCAGGAGTGGGCGGCCCCGGTGGTCACATCGGAGCGGTGAAAGTCATCGGTGATCTGCTCGGTGGCTCGGACACCGGAGCGGGCAGCATCATCTCGGAGTCGGGCAAGCTGGCGAGCGTCACGATCGGCGGTTCAATGATCGCGGGATCGGCGAACCGTTCGGCTCACATTCACTCAAATCTCGATATGGGGGCGGTTTTAGTCACCGGAAATGTGGTCGGTGGTGTCGGTGAACTCAGCGGGGAGATCGAATCGTACGGCAAGATGGCGAGCGTCACGATCGGCGGCTCTGTGAGGGGTGGCTCGGGTGAAAACAGCGGAGTTGTGTACTCCAATCTCGATATGGGGGCGGCCAAGATCGTCGGTGACATTGTGGGCGGAAGTGGTGCAGGCAGCGGGAACTTGTCGACGGGTGGGAAATTGGCCAGTGCAACGGTAGGCGGCTCGGTCCGTGGTGGATCAGGAGATGGCACAGGCGCAGTCTTTAGTGTCCTCGATGCCGGAGCTGTGAAGATCACGGGCGACGTGGTCGGGGGATCGGGCATTAATAGTGGCCAAGTGATTGCCTATCGCAAGCTCGCCAGCTTGGCGATTGGTGGCTCACTGATCGGCGGGACAGGGCGACTGACGGGGCGCGTGCGAGCCCAAGATGCCTTGGGATCTCTCACAATCACGGGCAACATCGTGGGCGGCAGTGCTTCGGGAGCGGCGGACCTCCGCTGGAGTGGACTGGTCGAGGCGAGGCGGATCGGCACCATGACCCTGGGCGGATCGTTGATTGCCGGAACCGACAACACAACCGGACTGTTCGTCGACAATGGAATGATTCACGTCCACGACGACATTGGCAGTCTCACCATCAAGGGCAGCATCATCGGGAACGCAACGAACTCAGCGAGAATTTTAGCCCGCGGGCAAGTGGCTCCCCCTGCTGGAGCTGATGTGGCGATCGGGACCTTGAGAGTGATTGGTCGTGTTGAGTACGGCCTGATCCATGCGGGCTACACCGGCCTCTTCCTGGGCGGGGCCAACGCCGATGCCCAGAT
>JAYSVZ010000507.1:0-14213 GCA_043718305.1 Planctomycetota bacterium
GCCTCCACGCCGATGGCTCAACCAACGGTGCAGCGGGGTTGAAGCTGGCCTATGAAGTGGCGGTCAAGCAGTTCGGGGAAGGAGCAACCAACCGCGTGATGTTGTGCACCGATGGCGACTTCAACGTCGGCGAAAGTGCTGATAGCGAACTGGTGAAGCTGATCGAGAAAGAGCGGCAGACCGGGGTGTTCCTGAACATCTTCGGGTTCGGCTCGGGCAACCTGAAGGATGCCAAGCTGGAAGCGATCGCCGACAAGGGGAACGGGCAGTACATCTACATCGACGGGATCAAAGAGGCCCGCAAGACGCTGCTCAACGAACTGACCGGGACGCTTTACACAATCGCCAAGGATGTGAAGTTGCAGATCGAGTTCAACCCGAACCTGGTCGGTTCGTACCGGCTGGTCGGGTACGAGAACCGCGTGATAGCCGCGAAGGATTTCAATAACGACAAGGTCGACTCGGGCGACATGGGAGCCGGGCACTCGGTGGTTGCCCTGTATGAGATCGTACCGCCGGGAGCGGTTCAGCCAGTGGCTCCGAAGGCGGAGGTCGAGCCGCTGAAGTACCGGAGGGTCGGAAGTGACGCGGGAGTCGCTCCTACAAGCACCCTCACCCCCAGCCCCTCTCCCGGGGGGAGAGGGGAGCCGGAAGGGGCAGCGGCGGTCGCGGGTACACCAGTCGCTGAGGCACCGAAACCCGCTGACCCGCTGGCCACCGAACTCTGCACGATCCGCGTCCGCTACAAGCAGCCGACCTCGAACGAGAGTACGAAGATCGAGACTGCGGTGCAGCACCCAATGCTTCTGCTCGGGAACAACGCCCCGACCTCCCGCGACCACGTCTGGGCCACAGCCGTCGCTCAGTTCGGCCTGCTGACCCGCCACTCGTCGTTCGTCGGAACCGGCAACTTCTCGCAGGTCCTCGAACTGGCTCAATCCGCCATCGGCGATGACCCGACCGGACAGCGACGCGAGTTCGTGACCCTCGTGCGGCAGACGCAGAGCCTGTCATTCGAGCGCGAACGCCAACTGGCCGAGATCTCCCGCCGAGCCGAGGAACACCGCCGCGTGGTCGACGAGATCAAGACCGTCGAGAAGACTCCCGACGTGATGACCAAGGCCAGTTGCTCCGGCAAGTACAAGACGCTGCTCCGCCGGATCGAGGTCGCCGCCGACCAGCCCAGCTACGGCGAGTTCAAGGACTTTGGCCGCTGGGAAGGGACCGCCTACAAGACCCACCAGAACCTCCCCCACGGCTACTGGGTCTACGTCGCCCCACACTGGTACATCTGGGGCGAGTCGAGTGAGCAGGCGGCTGTGGAACGCTGAACGAGCTGAGCGGGATTCAAGGGTGTTCGGTGTGGCCAGCGATTGCGAAGGGAACCTGAAAGAGCTTGGCCAATTCCTTCGAACGTCCCAAGTGATCGATCAAACTCGGGCTCGTACTTTGGAACTGGGTTAGCACTTGGCCGAGTCGGTCCGCAACGACTTGATTGACTTCGGTTGCCAACGGAGACAGAAACTGTTGGAGGTAGTAGACATGCTTGCGATCAATATCGAGTTCTTTCGGGCTGTCGATTCGTTGACCAAGAATTCGCTGCAACTTTCCAGCGTCCGACCGAGTCAAAGTCCCCAGGTTGTGGGCGATCGTATAGCGAACTTGGAACATCACCTTCAACGACTTGATTTCTCCGCGAAGCGATGGCGACTTCAGATCAACGTCAAACAACTTGAACTCATGCGGCTTCCCAGGTTTGATGATCTCCGAGTTGTCAGCCAAGACTTTCTTGAAGCGTTTTACCACGTCGTCAACATTGTGCCACAGTTGAGATTCGCAAAGTGCTCTACCAATCGTCTGATCGAGTACATGGGGGGCAGCATCCTCTCCGCGAATCGCAAATCCACTCAGCCGATCATCGGTGCAAAGTGGAGCGACTTCATCGACGCAAATCGCAGCGAGTTCCTTCAACAGCCTCTCGAAGGCTGCCACAATCTGAAAGAACGCGAGCGAGGAAATGGCTTTCAGATGACGCTCGAATCCCTTGTCGTAAACCGGCGTCTTTTTCTTGAGTTCGATCAAGTAGTCGACAAACCGCATCGCGTGAGCGACATCTTTTTTGAAATGGCTGATCGGAATATCCGCCTTCTCAGCCTCGTCCCGATGTGGAATCTGTTGAATGTACTCTCCGTATTTCTGAGGCGTCTGCATACGACATTTCCGAACAGAATCGTTGTCAATCTTTCCCCGTTGCACTCCGGGCCATCATTTCTTGTTCTGAAAGAACTTCTCGACTTCGCGGTTGGCCTCATTCACAAACTGGGTCTGCTCGACGAGCAACCATCCTTCGTCATGGTCACCGCCCTCGGCCTGGAGAGAGCGATCATATCCGTCGCCGCTCGCCGTAAAGAGTTGTTCGATCTCCGATGTTCCAGCTACATCGTCAGACTCAGGCAGGATGACATTGACCTCCTCACCAAGTTCGCAGTACTTGTCAATCGCATCCGCCAAGACCTGTTCGCGAGCTGGCATCATCAACCGCCCCTCAAGACGGTAATCCCCGTCCACAACCCACCATGTCTCAGACTGTGTACGTAGCCATTCGGAAATCTTCGAGATTGGAATCGACTTGGTGGTCATTGCAGCTCCAAGACACTTGAAGGAACAGACGCATTGTACAAGTCCTCCTTGAAATGTCGAATTCTCGTCTGACTGAACTCACGGTATCTCAACGAAGGAACTCATCATGAAACGAACCATCGCCTTCCTGGCCGCTCTCACTCTGTGTGCTGCCAGTTCGGTGTACGCCCTCTATTTGGTCAGTCACACCGGCAACTGGCCCCAGACTTGGCCGAAGGAACTGGAGCCGCTGCGAAAGACATCCCGGACTTTGGTAGGTCCGACACTCCCCTCGCTGCACTACGCGATCCCGTTCACCAAGCGAGATGAGTTCGAAGCTGCGTGGCCGCATCTCTTGAAGATCAAGACGAAGGGCGCTCCGATCGTCCTGCGACGGGGTGAGAGCTATTGGTTAGGTGTCATGCAGGGCGCGGGGGTCTGTGTCCACGCCCCTCCCGCTGACTCGAAAGCACCTGAAAAACCCATCGCGGGTACAGAGAATGCCCATACGCGCTGGATGAACACGATCTACATCGAACTGATCGTCGATGGCACCATCGTCGACCTGAACCGCATTCCGTTGCCAGCCGATACGCCGATCATCGACGAGCGGTTCCAGGAAGCTGCGAAGTAGCGACAACCAGCAAGCGGGGACATCAGTCCTCCGTGCCAGAGATGTCCATTTAGGCGGGAAAGACCTCGCCAGTCGATGAGCGGAGTGGTAGACTTCCTGCATGAGTGCCACACTAAACCATGAAGCGGAAATCCTTTCACGCCTGGAAGTCGAGATGACTCCAGCGGGTGCTGGTGACTTGCTCAAGTTGAAGTTTTCCGTTCAAGATCAACAGCGAATGATCGAGCTTCTGGAGAAGGGAAACCAGGGAACTCGAACTCCGGAAGAGAATCAGGAGGCCCGCGAGTTGGAGCGGCTCGGTCATGTTCTTTCGATGCTGAAGTCCGTGGCTCGACGCACTCTGAAGCAGGTCTAGCGGATGAGTACCAAGCTCCGCGAGCAGGTCCGACAACGCGCAAACCAGCAGTGTGAATACTGCCAGATGCCCGAGGAGTTCGACACGCTGGTGTTTCACTGGGACCACATTATTGCCCAGAAACACCATGGAGCAACGACCCTGTCCAACTTGGCCTGGTCTTGTTTTGGCTGCAACAACCAGAAGCAAAGCGACCTGTCGGGAATCGATTCAGAGGGGACGGCACAGGAGATTGTCAGATTGTTCCATCCTCGGAAGGATCACTGGGCCGACCATTTCGAATGGATGGGACCGGAACTGGCTGCGAAAAGTTCCATCGGTCGAGTGACGCTGTATGTGCTGGGGATCAATCTGCCGCATCGAGTGGCGCTCCGACAGATGTTGATCGATGAAGGCGTCTTTCCGGTGGGGATCTAATGCGCCCCAGGAGATTCGTCACCCCGTGTGCAACTTCTTGTCATCAAAGGAACTCATCATGAAACGAACCATCGCCATCCTGGCCGCTCTCATTCTGTGTACCGCCAGTTCAGTGTACGCCCTCTATTCAGTGGCCAACGAAGGGCTCTGGCCCAAAGACTGGCCGAAGGAACTCGAGCCACTGCGAAATCAAGCTCGCACCTTGGTGGGGCCGAAGCTTGAGTATCGGCATTACGCGATCCCGTTCACCAAGCGAGAAGAATTCGAAGCTGCTTGGCCGCACATTGTGTCGGTCAAGACGAAGGGAGCCCCAGTCGTCCTGCGGCGCGGGCCGAGCTTCTGGGTCAAAGACGCCGGGGTTTGTGTCCACACTCCTCCTGAAGGTCAAGCTCCAATCGCCGACGGGAAGGATGCGAAGGGAAACTGGGATAAGACGATCTACATCGAATTGATCGTCGATGGCACCATAGTCGACCTGAACCGCATCCCGCTTCCGGCGGATACGCCAATCATTGATGAGCGTTTTAAGAAAGCAGACAAAGCAGACACCAAGTAAGATCACTTCCCCGAAGGCGTAGGAGATTCCCCATGAAGCGAATTCTCACTGTTCTCACTGCCCTCATTCTGTGTGCGGTCTGCTCCGTGTATGCGGATTACACGGTGAGGAATACAGGAACGTGGCCCGAGAGCTGGCCGAAGGAACTGGAACCACTGCGAAAGCAATCTCGCACCTTGGTGGGGCCGACGGTTGAATACCAGCATTACGCCATCCCGTTCACCAAGCGGGAGGAGTTCGAAGCCGCCTGGCCGCATATTGTGTCGGTCAAGACGAAGGGAGCCCCGATCGTCCTGCGTCGTGGTCCCAGCTTCTGGTTGGATAATGAGAAGGATGTCGGCGTCTGCATCCACACGCCACCGGAGGGCGAAGCCCCAATCGCCGACATCAAGTCCGTAAAGGGCAACTGGGAGCAGACAATCTACATCGAACTGATCGTCGATGGCAACATCGTCGACCTGAATCGCATCCCACTGCCCGCCGATACGCCGATCATCGACGAACGGTTCAAGGTCGAGATTCCCAAATCATAGCGAGAATGACCACATCGGACCGCGAGGGGATCGCCATTGCGGTTCAGAATCTGAGCGGGCCAGTCGGCGTGAATGGTTCCCTTCAGCTATAGTCCTTTCGGTCACCGGTCTTCACTTCTGGAGACTGGGATCGCGTGGGTTCTGAACGGCTGACGCAACGGCCCAGTGGCCCCGACTTTCATTCACGCACACGAACCGCAGCCTTCATGCCTCCGTACCACATGCCCGCTGAATGGGAACCTCACGAAGCGACTTGGCTCTCGTGGCCGCATCGCCGCGAGACTTGGCCGGGAGCCTTTGAGGAGGTGCCCTATGTTTTCGTGCAAATCGCGAAGCACTTGGCCGAATCGGAACTGGTCCGGATCAATGTGTCGAACCCGGTGATGGCCAAGGGGGTGAAGTACCTTCTGGAACAGGCCCAGGTGAATCTCGACGCCATCCGGTTTCACTACAACCCGACGAACGATGCGTGGGTTCGCGACCACGGGCCGATCTACGTCGTCCGCGATGTGGACGGGGTTCGCGAGCGGGCCGTCCTCGACTGGGACTACAACGCGTGGGGCGAGGAGTATGACGACTATCAGAAAGATAACCTGATTCCCTCGCGGATCGCAGATGAGTTTCAGGAGACTCGCATCGCCCCCGGAATGGTCCTCGAAGGGGGCTCGATCGATGTCAACGGGGCGGGCTCACTGCTGACGACCGAGGCGGTCCTCCTGAATCCGAATCGTAACCCGCACTTGACCCGCGAGCAGATCGAAGAGCGGCTCAAGCAGTATCTTGGTGTGACCAATATTCTATGGCTGGGGGATGGGATTGAAGGGGACGACACGGACGGTCATGTGGACGACCTGACGCGGTTCGTCAACGCCGACACCGTTGTGACGATCGTGGAGAAGAATCCTTCCGATGTGAACTACCGGGCCTTGCGCGAGAATCGCGATCGCCTCGGTAGCATGCGGGATCAAGCGGGCCGGAAGCTGAACATCGTCGACCTTCCCATGCCCGACCCGGTCATCCAGGAGGGGCTGAGACTCCCGGCCAGCTACGCGAACTTTCTGATCGCCAATACGGTGGTGTTGGTCCCGACCTATCTTTCAAAGCACGATGCCGAGGCGATCGAGATTCTGCAGTCCTTCTTCCCCGGTCGCCGAGTGATCGGCATCGACTGCACGCCTCTCGTCTGGGGGCTGGGATCGATTCATTGTGTCACGCAGCAGCAACCAATAGTGGGACGGCTAGGGGCTATCGGCTGACATCTGAACGTTGTTGCTTTGGGGAATTATCTCTGGTCGTAGCGCCCCGGGGTCGCCACAATTCAATGTGGTTCGAGTCCAGCTTCACAAGTCGCCAAGGTACTCGAGTTCCAGTTCGCGAAGGAATTCCCCATGCCGCGTCATCCTCCTCCGGACGACGACCGGGACTGGCTCTCCGATGACGAGAGCTGGCGCGGCGGTTCGAATCATGATTCAGACGAACTCGACGAGGAGTACGGAGACGAGGACGAGTCGCCCACCGTCGAGTGCAAAATGTGCGGCTGCGATATCTATGAAGACGTGGTGCAGTGCCCGCTGTGCGGCGAATACCAGACGCAGCGTCCGCTGTCAGCCTGGGAAGGGCGACCACTCTGGTGGAAGATCGGCGGGCTGATTGGGATCATTGCGACGTTGATCGCCCTCATCGGGATTTTTTAGAGCAACTCCCGCTGGTCACCGATTCTCCGACCGCTCTAAATCGCCCGCGTCGCATCCGGCCGGGAAGGCTCCCCCAGGCGGCTTTCCGTCTGCCAAGTGACGTCCTCCTCTTCACCGGCCAGGACAGGCGGGCACTTGGTGCCATCGTGAAGGGCGTAGACCCCCTCTGATTCCATGGCGAAAAACTGTCGGAACCAGATCATTTGGGCGACGCGTTCGGTCGGCTGATAAAGCCGAATCTGAACACCTTGGTCGAACCAGTCGAACAGCATCCCAAAGAAACCACTGGGGACGTACTTCACGCATCCGATGTCGATTCCGATCGACTCGATGCCGTCTCCGCGCACCATCGAGATCAACGTATCGCGAATCAAAGAGAGATCGGCCCCATCCCAAATTTCCATGTCACCGATGCCGATGACTGTGGTTCGATCATCCTGACGAATCGACAGACCGTGGGTGTATTTGCGTTCCGCCATGGTGGAGTTCCTGCCAACCCGAGTTCGATCGTGTGAGGTGTTTCTCCCTCTCAGGCAGGTTACGGACCATTCGTGATACGGTTTCTTGACACATTGCACACTCGTGCTGCAACCTGATTATAAATCACACGTTGCGACATGTGGGATCCCGCGAACTCAAAACGAGGTTCGCGGGCCACATGTTTCACAATTGCCTCATGATTCCGAATGACTGAGGCGTTATCGCCACAAGTTCATTTCCGGCTGAAGTCGAAGTGGCGGGGAGCTTTCGTCGAATGAAGCATCAGTCCCCGTAGGACGGCCTTTCTAGGCCGTCCATGATCGGTGTTTAAGGCAAGACGGCCTGGAAAGGCCGTCTTACGGGGGGACTATTTTCGCCCGGCCTAAATATCTCAACTTCGCCCGTCCCTTACACGATCGGATTCGACTCATCATCGATGATCGTGAAGACATGGCTGATCAGCGCTCCCAAAGTCGAAGCGGTCGGCGAGGAGAGGACGATGCGGATCGTCTCATTGGCCTCGGTGGCAGTGTCGTTCTTCAGGACGAGCGGGATCGTTTTTAGCGTTTCACCGGGCAGGAACGTGAGCGTCCCGGCTGCCAGTGTGTAGTCGTATCTCGATGAGGCATTCGTCCCGGTCCGCGAGACCGCGTAGCGAACGGTGACCCGTTGTCCGGAGACAGCGGAGAGTTGAACCTCAATGGGGCCCGGGGTGGCGATCTCCTCGCGTCCGCTCGATGCGGCCAACACAAACGAAACCGTCGGAGCCAGATCGTTATCGGTGATCGTGACAGTGGCCCCCGTCGTGCTAGCGGTCGCATTCACGGCACCCGAGAGCGCCAGCTTGATTGTCTCGTTCACTTCATCGAGCATATCTTCCGCGATGTTCAAAGTGACCAGCTTACGCGTTTCCCCGGGAGCGAACTGGACGACAATACTCGCGAGATTGTAGTCCAGTAGATTCGTGGCAGTGCTGGTGACGAGGGCTCCCAGGTTGACCTGGACGTTTCGTTCGGAGGCCACCGAGAGCTGAACCGGGACATCAATGAAGTTGCCCGCCTCGCTGATTGTGACCGCTGTCGTCGCAATCAGCGCCAAGGTGCGGAAGTCGATCTTCGCGCTGGGCGCGGCATCGTTATCGGTGATCGTGTAGACCTGCGTCGGGATGGCTCCCAAACTCGCATTCGATGGACCAGACAAGGTCACCGCGACGGTCTGGTCATCCTCATCGAGCGGATCGTTGATCACTGCCATCGTGAACGTTCGAGAGATCGTCCCGGGAGCGAAGGTCAACAGCCCCGCCGCCAGATTGAAGTCCGCGCCAACTGTGGCTGTCCCGCCACTCACGGCATAGTTCACAGTCACGGTCGAGGAGGACGCTTGTTGGAGTGTGACCGTGAACGTCACGCTGGTTGTCGACTCCGACCCCGTGCCCGTGGCGGTCGAGAAGCTGACCCCGGGCAGGTCGTTGTCGGTGATGGTGACGACGCTGGTGCTGGGCGTCCCGATCGTGGCTCCCGTAGGCGATGAGAGAGCCACGTTAATGGTCTCGCCCGCCTCGAAAGCCCCATCATCGGTGATGGGAATTGTGAAGGTCTGGAACGTGTTGCCCGGGGCGAATGTCAGCGTCCCCGAGGTCGCGCCGTAGTCGGAACCGGCTGTCGCTGTGCCGTTCGAGGTGGAATAATTGACCGTGACTGTCGAGGCCGACACGGCTGAAAGATTGACGCGAACGGTGGCCGTTCCTGCTCCTTCATTCACGGTCGCCGTGGCATTCTGGAAAGTGAGGACAGGAAGGACCGGAGTCTCGGTCCGCCGATTCACGTCGACCTTTTTGTTCTCGGACCCAATGGTCACGGACTTAATGATCGGCACCGCCAAGCCTCCTCCGGAGAAGGTCACTGTGTACGTTCCCGCCGGAACCGCGACCTGATATCCACCGGCCTCGTTGGTCGTCGTACTAAAGGTGCCCGCTCCCCCGCTGATGTTGACCGCAACCCCCGAGAGTCCCTCTCCAATGCCGTAGAAGTTGTTCGCAGTGACGGTGTCAGAGTAGGCCACTCCCGTGACGAACGAGTTCCCCGCCTTGGCCCCGAAGTCGTTGCCGACAAAGACGGCGTTGAAGTTGGTCGAACCACTGGTGTAGACCCCGGTGCGAACGCCTGATCCCGTCTCTTTGAACGCCCCCTGCAACATGTTCGTCCGGTGGCCGCGACCCGCGATCCCCGCATCGACGAACAGATCCTGGTGGGCCGTCGTCACGAACTGCTCGACATTGGGCGTCAGCGTCGTCGCGCGGTAGGCCAGATTCTCCCCGACCGTGATGTACCCGGTATAACCCGCTGCCTGAATGCGCTGCACAAACGTCGAGCCATTCGACCCGGTGTGCGAGAAGAAATCGTTGTTAATCATGTCCTGCAAGTGATTCTGGATCGCCACATGCAATTGTGCATTCAAGGCCAGCGGCTGCTTCGGAGTATTGGCGATGGTCCCCGCAGCCAGACCTTCATTCAGCGCGATCCCGAAGAGGGCCGCCTCCGCACCCGGGTCGGCCCGCGCGCGGTTCACCAGCTCCAGGTACAACTGCTCCGCTCCGGAGACCGACAGCAGAACCCGGTCTTCCAAGGCACTGACCGTCCGCAGCCGCTTCCCAGAGCGCCGACTGGTGGGCTGACCAAGAAGTTTCCGAATGGCGTGCTGTATCCAACCCATGGTCCCACTCCGCATCGATCAAATGCAAACGTCGAATCACGAACTATCAATTCGGATTCCAATTAGATTGTAGTGCTGAAATCATGCCCCGCGAGTTGAATTTTACGGAAATGACGATTGAGGTGGACTTGCAACACTCTGGATTCGAGCAGTACCCGCTGGGGAATTAATCGAAAGATCCGCTACATCCAGAGTTTCCAAAGAGAACCAGCAGACATTTCCCAACCGGAACGAGTGGGTTTTCACGGACAAGTCTGCCCAGACCGAAAGCCTGAAGTAGGTTGGCTCATGGCCAAGCTGCGCACGCAGTTTGGGTCAACGTATTGTAGGAGTGGTGATGATTCTCCGTGATTTGCTGGTTCGCACGGGAATGCGGGCTTCGGAGTCGATGGAGCGGTTGACGAAAATCCTGCGACTGAAACGGTCGGGGGCGAGGCAACTGGAGCTGGTCTCGATGGAGGACCGGCTGCTGTTTAGTGCTGCGCCGGGTCCGATGCTGGTGGCGCCCGCTCCCGTTGCGCAGATTGAGATGGTCGTGGTGGCGTCACTCGATGCGCCGAATGAGATACATTCAGACGCCCAGCCGGAAGCGCAACTTGACGGGGGTCAGGTGTCGGTCCTGGTGGAAGCTCAAGCGGAGGGGATTCTCACCGCGACCACGCGCGAGCTGGTGTTCATCGACACCGGAGCCGAGAACTATCAGGCTCTGCTCGACGACTTGTGGAGCCATCAAGACCCCGCCCGGCAGATCGATGTGGTGTTGCTCTCCGCCAGCGAGGACGGGATCAGGCAGATCACCGAGACGCTCTCCCAATATACGACGGAAAAACTCGACGCCGTCCACTTCGTCACGCACGGCTCTGATCGGGCGATCAAGCTCGGTGCCACATGGCTGGATGCGACGGCATTCGACAAAAACCAAACCCTCATTGAGAGCTGGAGCTTTGCCCTCCAGCCAGACGCGGACCTGCTGTTCTACGGTTGCGAGTTGGCCTCCATCGAGACGGGCCGGTCGCTCCTGAAGTCGATCGCCGACGCAACGGGTGCCGACGTGGCTGCGAGCGTTGATGACACTGGTCATGCGGTGTTCGGTGCGGACTGGGATTTGGAGTTCACATTGGGTTCCGTCGCGACGGACATCGCCTTTAGCGAGGAAGTTCAGAGCAACTGGGGGCACATCCTGAATGTTGCCGTCGACACCACGAGCGTCGGCACCACGACCGGGACAAGCGCCACGATCTCCCACACAACATCGGGAACCAATCGGCTGATGCTCGTGTCGGTCTCGTTTGGACGGGCCGAAGGGGATACCGTCGGCTCGATCACCTACAACGGCGGTGCGCTCACATTTGTCGGCGCACAGAATGACCTCGACGGACGAGCCCGGGTCGAGATTTGGTCGCTTGTTGCACCGGACACCGGATTGCACGACGTGGTCGTCAATTTCCCAACCGGATCGGGCAGCGAAGGGGCCACGATTGGCGTGATGACCTTCACGGGCGTCAATCAATCCACATCGCTGGGAGCGTTCGGGTCGCTCGGTGGCGACTCGGCGACAGCTGCGACGAGCGTTGCCTCGGCAGCCAACGAAGCCGTCTTTGGCGTCGTCGCCGTTCGCAGCGTCACCGACTTCGACCTGATACCTGGCGCGGGCCAGACCGAACGCTGGGATCTCTTCGTCAGCAGTGCCAACGGAGGTGCGAGTACGATTGCTGGCTCGACATCGACGCCGATCTCCTGGACCTGGGGCGGAACCGCCGAGCGCTGGGCGATCGGCGGCGTCTCCATCAAGCCCTCCGCGTTTGTGGTCACCAACACGAACGACAGTGGGGTGGGCTCTCTGCGGCAGGCGATCACCGACGCGAATGCGCTCGCCGGGACCGACACGATCACGTTCAACATCAGTGCTCCGCTCGTCGCCGGGGCGCACACGATTAACGTGCTGTCCGCACTGCCGACGATCATGCAAACAGTGATCCTCGACGGCACGACCGACAGCGACTTCACGAGCTCTCCGATCATTGAACTCAACGGAGCCGGGGCGGGTGCCCTGACTGATGGCCTGCGACTGGCCAACGGCAGTGACGGCAGCACGATTCGCGGGCTGGTCATCAACCGCTTCCTCGGTGATGGGATTGAGATTCAAGCGGGCGCGGATGGCCACACGATCGCGGGCAACTTCATCGGCACCAACGTCGCCGGGAACGCCGACCTGGGCAACAGCCGCATGGGACTCAACGTCCTGAGCGCGAACAACACGATCGGAGGGCTGACAGCTGCGGATCGCAACGTGATCTCCGGGAACACCCTGTCGGGCATCCAGTTCAGTGGCAGCAGCGCCTCGGGAAACACCGTGCAGGGGAATCGGATCGGCACCGATGCCGCTGGCCTCGTCGATCTGGGAAATACCCTTGCGGGGATTAAGCTCGATGCCGGGGCTGCCAATAACACGATCGGCGGCACTTTGGTCGCGGCCCGCAATGTGATCTCCGGCAACGACTTCAACGGCGTCCACATGCTGGATTCCGGAACGACCGGCAATCTGGTGCAGGGCAACTGGATCGGGATCAAGGCCGATGGCAGCGGCGTGGTGGGTAACACGCTGGCGGGCGTAAAGATCCAGCAGGGTGCGACGGGCAATTCCGTCGGAGGCACAGCTGCGGGGGCAGGCAACGTCATCGGTGGAAGCACGACTCATGGGGTCTTCCTCTCGGATGCTGGCACGAATAGCAACGTCATTCAGGGCAACTTCATCGGCACCGATGCCGCCGGAATCTCGAATTTCGGCAATACGATCAGCGGCGTGTTCATCACCACCGGCGGGGACAACAACTCGATTGGCGGCACGGTGGCGGGTGCGGGGAACACGATCACCAACAGTGGCGGCGACGGGGTGGAGCTCAGTTCCACCTCGGGATCGGGAAACACGATCGCTCAGAACCGCATTTATTCCAACACGGGATTGGGCATCGATCTGGGTGTCAACAACGTGACGCTGAACGACGCGAACGACGGCGACATCGGCGCGAACGATTTGCAAAACTTCCCGGTACTCATCGCCGCGATCACGACGAACACCTCGATCGGCATCGCGGGATCATTGAACAGCACGGCCTCGACGAATTTCCGCATCGAGTTCTTCGCCTCGTCCAGCGGCGACGCGACCGGTTACGGCGAAGGTCAGACGTATCTCGGTTTCACGACGGTGACGACCGACAGCAGCGGCAACGCCTCGTTTGCCGAGACGTTCACCGCGACCGTCACCGCCGGTTCGGTCATGACTGCGACGGCCACGAATCTGACGACGAACAACACGTCTGAATTCGCACTCAACGCCACGGTCGCGGCCGGACTGATCGTCGATACGACCAGCGACGTTTCCGATGGCACGACGACCAGCATCGCGGCTCTCGTCTCGGCGAAGGGAGCGGACGGGAAGATCAGCTTGCGGGAAGCGTTGCTCGCGGCGAACAACACGGCCGGGACCGATCGCATCTACTTCAACATCAGCGACCCGCTGGTCGGCGGGGCGCATACGATCAACGTGGCGAGCGCGCTGCCGACGATCACCGGCGCGGTGATCCTCGACGCGACCACCGACAGCGACTTCTCATCGACGCCGATCCTCGTGCTGGACGGCAACGGCATCGCCGCCGGCGGGTTGACGCTGAGCGGCACGGCCGACGGCAGCACCATTCGCGGCTTCGTCATTCGCGACTTCGGCACGACTTCGGCGCACACCGCCATCGAACTGCAAGCCGGGGCCGACAACATCACGATCGCCGGCAACTACATCGGACGGCTGACCGTCGCGGGGACCGACGCTGGCGCGGGCGAAGCGAACGCGGGCGGTGGCATCTTCATCAACTCGTCGATCGGCGTGACGATCGGGGGAACGACGGCCGCCGATCGCAACGTCATTTCGGGCAACCTGAACGACGGCCTGCTCCTCAACAATGCGGCCAACAACACGATCGCGGGGAATTACATCGGGACGGATGCGACCGGGTTGATCGGCCTCGGCAATCAGTTCGATGGCGTGGTGGTCAGCGGCGATTCCGACAACAACACGATCGGCGGGACGACGGTCGGCGCGCGGAATGTCATTTCTGGCACCAGCGGCGGCGTTCGCATCACGGGGTCGGCGGCGGACGGCACCATCATTCGCGGGAATTACATCGGCGTGGACGCGACCGGCACGGCCGTGCTGGGC
>JAYSVZ010000508.1:0-14171 GCA_043718305.1 Planctomycetota bacterium
AAAGATGTGCTCGGCGAGAACGTTGTCGGCTGGGGTTCGCACTTCTTCTGCAAGATGCCGAAAGACGGCAAGGCGGTCGCCTGGCACCAGGACTCCAGCTACTGGCCGCTCACGCCCAGCAAGGCCGTCACCGTCTGGCTGGCGATTGACGATGCCGATCCGGAGAACGCCAACATGCGGTTCGTCGCCGGGTCGCACCACTCGGGGCACCTGACCTACCGCGAGAGCAGCGTCGAGGATCACAACGTTCTGAATCAGTCGATCGACAACGCAGAAGACTATGGCACCGTCGTCGACAACCCTTTGAAGGCGGGCCAAGCGTCGATCCACTCCGACCTGCTGCTGCACGGGTCCGAGGCGAACATGTCCGACCGCCGCCGCTGTGCGCTGACGCTGCGTTATGCGGCGGCTGATGTGCGAGCGCATCTCGGCTGGAACCAAAAGGGAGTCTGGGTTGCAGGCGAGGATGCGACCGGTCACTGGTCGAACCGGCCTCGCCCGTAAGATGTTTTTCCTTAAAACTGAGCGATCCCAGTGATCCTTTCGCTGGCGATTTCGTTGTGATCGGAGTGTCTCTCTTTCGTTCTCCTTCGGATCCCCTCGCATGAGACTCTCGTTTATCGCCCTCTGTCTCGGGTGGCTGCTCTTCTCCCAATCCGCATTGGCAGTTGAGATCACTCTCGACCGCCCGGGGGATCGCGAGTTCATTCGCGACAATGCAAACTTACTCACGGAGTCAGACCACCAGGAGATTCAACAGCTTTGCGACAAGTTGCTGACCGATAAGGCGACGCCGATCATCGTCATTACGATTGATCGAATGGCCAATCATGGGGGTGATGGGCTGCGGATTGAGACGTTTGCCCGGTTGCTGTTTGACCAGTGGGAGATCGGACACGCAAAAATCGATGGCCAGCCATGGAATACCGGCATCTTATTGCTGATTAGCAAGGGGGACCGGCTCGCGCGCATTGAACTCGGCAACGGCTGGGGCCGCGAGAAAGACGCGGTCTCCGAGCAGGTGATGCAGGAGCAAATCATCCCCCGCTTTAAGAACCAGGACTTCTCCGCCGGGATCAAGGCTGGTGTGATCGGACTGGAAGCGATGGCCCGTGAACGCCCCCTCCCAGCTGCGGCCTTGCAACAGCAATCGTCGACGGGGTCATCGTCGTCTGGGCAGTCGCCCATTCGGCAAGGCTCAAATCCCTTACTGTTGATCGGACTGGCTGGCATGGCGATTTTCACGGTCGTTTCGCTCGCCCGCCGTGGGTCGGACGGGTGGGCGTGGATCTTCTGGGGAGTGGTCCTTTCGTTCGTGGGATTACTGCTCTACTCACTCCTGACCAGCCGCCGTTCATCCGGCGGAGGCGGCGGGTTCAGTGGGGGTTCATTCGGCGGCGGCTACTCCGGCGGCGGCGGAGCCAGTGGCTCTTGGTGAAGCCTTGCGGTTCCAGCTCAGATCTCTACACCGCTTAGGCAAGTGACGGCAAGTGATGTCCCCCGTAGGACGGCCTTTCCAGGCCGTCCTTCATCGAGACTTGCAGCCAGACGGCCTGGAAAGGCCGTCTTACGGAGAGACTATTTTCGCCCGCCTGCCTTAGCTCCCCGCTCCCCCCGAGTGAGGGACTGAGGGCGAGGGCGCGCGTAAGACATTGCAGCGAACGTCGAACCACCGGACTCGGAGAGTCCGGCGACAATACCCCCATCATCCAGAGTCATCCATGTCCACCGCATCGCAACTGTTGACGACTGACGAGCGTCGACTCATCAACGAGTCTGTCCGGGCCGCCGAGGCACAGACCTCGGCAGAGATCGTTCCGGTCGTGGCGACCGCATCGGGGCGGTATGACCGGGCTGAGGACATTGCCGGACTGTGGCTGGGGATTGCCTGGATGGTCAGCGGGGTCTGGCTTTGGCCAACGCCCACTATTGAGGCGGGAAGCTGGGGCCACGATCCGGTCGTTTGGCGAGCGATCACCTTGGCCGGGGCGACCCTCAGCGGGTTTCTGATCGGAGCGATCATCTGCTCCCGAGTCGCCTGGATGCGGCGACTCTTTACCCCCATGCCCCAAATGAGGGATGAGGTTCGCAACGCAGCGGCGTCCGCCTTCTTTGATCATCGGGTCCACCACACGCAGGCCGGCGGTGGACTGCTGATCTACATTTCGCTCTTCGAACGGATGGCCGTGATCCTGGCCGATCGCCAGATCCTGACATCCCTGGGCCAGCCAGCGATCGACGAACTGTGCCAGTCGCTCACGCAACAGCTTCACAACGCCGGACCCGCATTGGCCCTGCAACAGATCATTGGAACCGCCGGGGCCAAACTCAGCTCGGTCCTCCCCCGAGCGGGAGATGATGTGAACGAACTGCCCGATGCACTGGTCACGATTTAGGGTGATGTTTGGGGAGGAAACTCAAGTCAGACGGAGCCAAGTGAGATGGAAACGACAAAGCGAAAAACCCTGCAAGCCGCCGGGTGGAAGGTCGGTGACGCGGCTGACTTCCTGGAAATGAGCGACGAAGAACGCCAATTGCTCGACGCAAGAATGAAACTGGCCCGTGAAACGCTGGTGGTCTGGGTGGCGGATCCCACGATTTCGGAAGAAAGCTCTCCGCCCACAGCGCTGTCGAAGCTGCTCCGTAAGAAGAATTCAAACGAGAAACCGAAATCAACACTGATGCTGCTCATCACCCCGAGCGTGGTCTCCGAGGAAGTGGCCACAGCACCGCAGAGGCGTTAAAGCCCGGCTTTCGCGGTGCCTCGATTTGGCGATCTTGGCCCCTACAATCTCGGACTCATGCGCCAGAGTCCGATGCTTGTGATCGTCAGTGGAGGCCAGACCGGTGTCGATCGGGCTGCGCTGGATGCCGCGTTGCGGCTCGGAGTTCCAGCGGATGGTTGGTGTCCTCGAGGGCGGCTGGCGGAAGATGGCCCGCTGGCGGACTTCTACCCACTACGCGAGACGCCGACCGCGCGCTATCCGGAGCGGACCGAATGGAACGTGCGCGATACCGACGGCACGTTACTGCTGACCTTTGGCAAGCCGATTGGCGGGACTGATCTGACCGTTCGGATGGTGAAGAAACATCGTCGCCCCAGCTTGCGGCTCGACCTGGCCAATCCGCTCGAACGGTGGGGGGCGGCCAAACGAATCGCTGCCTGGATCGAACAAGAACAGATCGTTCGGCTCAACGTGGCCGGTCCCCGGGCGAGCACCTCGCCCGGCGTCTATCGGGCAGCGTACGAGTTGCTGAGGCAACTCTTGCGGCTGTTCCCGAAGGCTGCGCTCAACCGCCCCCTGAAGTTTTCATCCCCGAAAAAGAAGAGCGTCCCCCGAACAACATCAGGGGACGCTTTGAAACCAGCCCGTGAAGAGAAACCTGCCAGTGGAGACGAAGGGAGTCGAACCCTCGACCTCAGCATTGCGAACGCTGCGCTCTGCCAACTGAGCTACGTCCCCGGCAATGAAAGTGTAGGTCTCTCCCCCGCGACCGGCAAGCACAGTTTGCCGACTCCGGCTCCGTGGACCGACGCAAACACCCGGCTTGTTCAGAAGGAGCTTCCGCGTTGGTTTGCCCGCTTTGCACGTGAACTCCCCTGGCGCGAAACGCGTGATCCCTACCGCATCTGGGTCAGTGAGATCATGCTTCAGCAGACGACGGTCACCGCCGTAAAACCCTTTTACGAGCGGTTCCTGGCCCGCTTTCCAACGATCGAATCGCTCGCGTTTTCCCAGGAGGAAGAGGTCCTCCGCCTCTGGGAAGGTCTCGGCTACTACAGCCGTGGCCGCAATCTACGGAAGGCCGCCATCATGCTCGTCGAGCAGTTCGAAGGCGCGTTGCCGTGTACGATCGACGAACTCCGGCGGCTCCCCGGCATCGGTCGGTATGTCGCCGGGGCGGTCGCTTCGTTCGCCTTTGGAAAGCGAGCGGCAATCGTCGAGGCCAACACGCTCCGGCTCTATTGTCGACTCTTGGGATTCGAGGGTGACCCTCGAAACTCAACGGGGCAAGAGCAACTCTGGAGCTTCGCCGAGTCGCTCCTTCCCATGCGCGAGGTTGGAGATTTCAATCAAGCGCTGATGGACCTGGGCTCGACGGTCTGCACGCCGAAGAACCCCGCTTGCCCGCGCTGCCCGCTCCTTTCCGTCTGCCGCGCAGCTGTTGCTGGAAGCCAAGACCGTATTCCGCAAAAGGCCAAACGCCCCGAGATCACCGACGTGACCGAACTCACGGTCGCCGTCCTTCACGAGGACCGCGTGCTGCTCCGTCGCCGAGGCCCGGATGAACGCTGGGCCGGGATGTGGGACTTCCCGCGTTTTGCCTGCGAGGCCGGGGAGAAGCTGCGGTCGGTCGATCAACTGGCGAAGCTCGCGCGTTCTCAACTGCGTGGCGAATACGGCGTGGAGGTTCGCGACCTGGAGCGCGTGCTGGAGGTGAAGCATGCGGTGACCCGCTATCGGATCCACCTCCACGGCTTCCAAGGTCATGTCGTGGGCCGTTCGTCACGCCTCGAAGAATTAATCAAGGCCAACTCAGAATCCAACCTCCGCTGGGTCGCTTGCGAGAGCCTCGGCGAACTCCCCCTCTCGGTCACAGCCCGCCAACTAGCGGTGCTGCTCTCAAGTGCCAATGTGTGATGCCTCCGCTGTGCCTGACCCCCCGACCCTCCCTCTGCCCTCCTGCCCTCATGAAATCTGCCCGCGTACCACTCGTCTGGACATCCGTGCGGTATCTGGCCTAAAACACCGCCCACCAGGGACTTGGTTTCGATTCGGAGCAGACCGTTTCGCGCTGTGAAGCGATGCGGCCAGAGGGTTGCCGAGGCCAGTTCGCAAGAGGCAGGAGTCTCGCCATGAACGTTTTCGCACTGATGACCCTCTGCGTTCTGCAACTGTCACGACTGCAGGCCGATCCCGGTCTGACGGTTGATCGGCCTCCTCAAGAGTCGGTGCAGGATCCTGGAGTCGAGGCCATAACCGCTGAGCAGGGACTCGCAATACAAAGCGAAGTCAAGAATCCCGAACCGCAGACCGAACCTGATAAGCCGACTCCCAAGCTGAACGCGAAGGAGCAAGTGGGCGAGTTGTACCAAGAGATCAAGATCTTCGTAACGACTCGCGGAACTCAGTTCCTGATGGATGTCGCGGCCGCTGTGGCCACCTTCTACTTCGGGCGGATGCTGGCCCGGATGGCGACCAAAATCGTCTCCGAAGTCATGGAGAAGTTGGGGACCGAACCGATCCTTATCAAGTTCGGGGCCAACTTGCTTTACTGCGCTCTGTTGGGGGTGATCGGGATTGCCTCCTTGAAAATGGTGGGGGTCGATATGACCTCTGTCACAGCGATGATCGCGACGGCCGGCTTCGCCATTGGCCTCGCCCTGCAAGGCTCGCTCGGAAACTTCGCTGCGGGGATCATGCTGATCATCTTCAAACCATTCGGCGTTGGCGACGAGATCGAAGCGAGTGGCCAGACCGGAAGCGTGGAAGAGGTCAATATCTTCGACACGATCCTCCGCACAAACGGCAACGTAAAGATCATCATCCCGAACGGTCAGATCACGGCTGGCACCATCAAGAACTTCACCGCTCAGCGGATACGGCTGATCGAACTGCGAGTCGGGTGCGGGTACTGCGACGACCTCAAGGCGGTTAAGGCGTTTCTGGAACGAGTCCTCAACGAAGATCGGCGCGTGGTGAAAACCCCTTCCCCGACCGTCGCGGTGGCCGAACTGGCCGACTTCAGCGTGATCTTTTCCGTCAAGTGCTGGGTTGGAACAAAGGAGTTCGGCGATCTCCGCTCCGCCTTGCTAGAGCGGGTCAAGCTCGGATTTGACGAGGAGGGGTTCACGTTCCCCTACCCAAGCCGCGATGTCTACGTGCATCAGTCGAACGCCGGGGCCGCCAAGGCGGCCTGATGAGGCAACCGGTGAAAAAATAAGTCCCCGTAGGATGGTCGCCGACCAAACCCGCCGCTGGTGCCCGTTATAAAAATGACGACGGCCAAGACGTTCTACGAAGCCAAAAAACCGCTGGCATGAAACACCAAGCTGCCGTCCGCGCCCTCGCCTTCCAATGGATCCGCATCCTCTTCCAATGTGGAAACACCGAACAGTGAACCGGTGGTGTCGCTAGCGCTCAACCACTGGCTAATTTCTGAGACCCCTGTCGGGGTCGGGTAGCCAGTCTTTCTCCACAGCCAACCTACTTCGCCGTCCAGTAGTCGAACACGATCACCTTTTCCCGCCGCCCTCGGGCCAAGGCGACATACGCGTCATGGGCGGGATGTTTCAGGTAAATCCCGCGCCCGGCCTCGTCCTGGAAGGTCACGACGAAGACGTGCGTGAATCCCTCGGACTTCACCTCTTCGCTCACATTGGTGCCATGCTCATAGCCGATGACGGCGTCGATCTGCTTGGTCATCTTGCCAAAGGCGTCGACGACCTCTTCGACTTGAGCGGGAGTCAGTTCATCCTTGAACTTGTACATAACGATGTGCTTGAGCTCCTTGGCCGGTTCGGCAGCTGTGACGATGGAGGCTGTTCCCAGCAGGAGTCCGAGGAGGGTCATGCAGGTCGTGATTGGTCGCATGAAAAGGCTCCCGAAAGAAGGGGTTACAGGGAATGGAAGAGGGGCAGGCTGTCGTTGTAGGACGGGCCCCTTTGGCCCGTCCGTCCGTTTTTCTCACTCCGACCAGATCTCCCAGCGGGTCACGTGGCCAGCCTCATCAAACCAAATCGACAGCCACTCGTCGTCGATCCTGAAAAAGGAATCCCGCTGCGGGCCGGTACAGTATGTGGTGTCGATATCCGCCCCAAACAATCGGTTCATGATCGGCGGCCCCAGTTGGGCGATGATGTTTTCGCGAGTCCCGTTTCGCACCACCGAACCAATGACATCACCCAGCATCTTCTGGCGAGGAGTGATGTCACCCCGCCGGTACTTCTCCGATTCTGGATCGGCCCAAACCTTCGAATCGAATGTACGGGCGTATGATCCCACGGGCAACCCTCGGGAGTAGGCAGCATTTGCTGCGGTACAGGCCACGGCAATCACGGAGATCAACCCGAACGTCAAGCACCACTGTCGCCAATGTTTTCGGACAGATGGCTCCTTCACGAACACCCAACCCACGAGGGTCAAGAACGCTCACACGAGCGACAAGAGGAACATCGCTTCAGCGAACAACGGATAGAATATACTCATTGCCGACACCAGTAACCCGGTCCACCAATGCGAGAGCAGTTGGACGCCAAAGACAATCGTCGCTCCGATGAGGAGAATCCGCTGACTCTTGGTAAACATCACAAGGCATCCTTTGGCCTGGCGTGCGTCGAATCAGCGATTTCGGAGAAATCGCCGACAATCACAGAATCTCCAGCGTCGGCAGGCTCGGCGTTTCCATGATCGACTTGGCGACCTCGATGGCGACTCGCTGGCCACCGGGGCCACACCGCTGTGCGACTCCGCTCATCTTCGAAGGGGAACCAGTTTTCCAGCCCCTGTGGGTGTTTCTTCATTCACGATTTCCTGGCCACTGGGAACCTCAAAGGATGTCTTCAAGGTTGTCAGAGTCAAATGCTGCTGATCGGTGGTGTTCGCAAAGACGGCTTTCAGCAATGCCCCCGGTTTTGCGGAGACCGACAATGCCCCTTCTCCGCCATAGGGCGAGACGGCGTTGGGAGTCTGCTCATTGCAGAGAACCGCAACGCGAGCAATCATCGCCCGGAGCACAGGCTTGGGAATCGATACCGGAGATTTAGCACAACAGTTCTGGAAATAGACGCAGAGGACGTCCTCTCCAAATTCAACGTGCACTCGATCCTCCACGCAGCACGCGAGAAGGCTGTCCACCAGCCCGACAATCCCATCACCCGGATTCGCGAGCGCGGCACGCAGCCTTCGCACCATCAGGTCCATGATGACATCTGAGTCTTGGTGGTGTACGTTGTTCAAGTTTCACCTACCGTGATGATCTGTTTGGAGAGCAGGGGCCAAGCCTCACGCAGTTCCGTCAGCCCAGCCCCTTCGTCGAATTGGACGACTCCCTGACTCAGCGGGAACCAAGCGCTGACCGCGAGCGACACAATCTCATCGGGAACCTCTATTTCCACTATAGCCGGACCTCCCTCGTCTGGGAATATCTTTGATTTGGCAACGGCGTATTCAACAGGTTTACCGAGTGGGAATGGTCCAGAAGCCAGCGAACTCGAGAATCCCTCGGCTCGGGCACCGCCCGGTTCGACGAAATCCGGATCGGGACCGAGAAGAATGATGCTCTCCGCACGTATTCTGGTCGTCCCGTGATGCAACATCGCCATCGTTGGTGGCCATCATGCGAGGTGAAAGGACGGGACGGCCTGGAAAGACGCGCCCGACAAAACGCCACCCCGCTTGTCGGGGTGGTTCTCGCGCTTGTGCGCTACCGGGCATTCACTGGCGTTTCGTAGTGCAAAAGCGCGGGAACCACTGGGGCAAGCCCAGTGGCGGGACCTTTGTCGGGCGCGTCTGGAAAGGCCGTCCTACTACAGAATCTCCAGCGTCGGCAGGCTGGGCGTTTCCATGATCGACTTGGCCACCTCAATGGCCACGCGTTCGCAGATGTGGAGCAAGGCGGCTCGTGAAGCGTTGTCTTCAGAGAATAGTGCGGCCATCTGGCCCGCATCACCCTGCTCACGAATGAGGGCATTCGCGTGTACCTCGCCCAGGAATGGCAGGCCGAGTTCGGCGGCTTTCGCCTTGGCTCCGCCGCGACCGAAGATTTCCCCGGTCATATTCTCGACCATCCCCAGGATCGGGATCTTGACCGTGCGAAACATCGACACGGCCTTGACCGCGTCGAGCAAGGCCACCTGCTGCGGCGTGCAGACCACGACCGCCCCAGCCAGACCGACCATCTGTGACAAGGTCAACGCCACATCCCCCGTCCCCGGCGGCATGTCGATGATCAGATAATCGAGCGTTCCCCAGTCGGTCTGTTGCAGGAACTGCGACAGTGCCTTGTGCAACATCGGGCCGCGCCAGATCACCGCTTGATCGGCCTTGACCATGAACCCCATCGAGATTGTGGGCATCCCGTCGACATCGATCGGGACGATCCGTTCCATCACGCGGCCATCGTCCAGCGGGATCTGCTTGATGACCGGCGTTCCCGTCGCCCCGACCAAGTGCGGGATGCTCGGGCCGTAAACGTCCGCGTCCATCAGGCCGACCTTGGCCCCGAAATGCTTCAGCCCCAGGGCCAACGCCGCAGCCACCGTCGACTTGCCGACGCCGCCCTTGCCGCTGCCGACCGCAATCACGTTCTTGACGTTCAGGCCGATCGCACCGCCGGTCCCCTTCCCCTTCACGACCCACGTGTAGTCGACCTCGACCGAGGTCGCTCCCAGCGGTGTGACAGCCGCCTTCACCGCCGATGTGATCCGCTCACGTCCGGGGTAGGCGGGGGTCGGCAACTCGATTCCGATGCGAGCAGTAGTGCCGCTGATGACGACCGACCGGACCATTTTTAGCTCGCCCAGCGACCGCCCGATTTCGGGATCGCGGAGACTGGCAACAGCTGCTTGGACACTGGATTCCGCCAACATTCAGACCACCTTGTTTGTGATGAATCGACCGATTGTGGAGGCTAGACTCTGTCGAGCCTCGATGAAGTTGAAGACGCTGGAGGCTCCGAGTTCGAGCAGGAACCACCGCCAGTTGCCTTCCGGGGGTTCCAACACGATATGCACTGGGAGACCGGAAACGATCCATCGCCGAAGTTCGGTCAACGGAAGGGGTGAACCGGTGGGGGGAGCGAACACCACTTGGCCAGCGGTGGCCCCATCGATGGACTCCATGCCAGGCGAACCGGGGCGAACCCGACCACCGGAAGGCCCCAGTTGCCGCTGCAACTCCGGCCCCCAGTAGGGTCTTGACTCCCAGACGACGATCTCTTCGGCATTCCGCACGGTGGCCCTCTGTCTTCGATGCGGATTGTAGGGGGGCGCAGCGAGTGCCCCAAGGATGTCGCTGCGGTTCATCGATCACGGGTGGAACGTTTCGCCAAGATATGGACGAGATTCTTCAAAAGAGGCTTTCGGGGCAGTGCGGACAATGCGTGGCGTAAATGTATCATAAGTCATTATATTCAATGGCCTTGTGTTGATTTACAAGATGCATTCCTGGCGGTCTCTCAAACAATCCGTGAAATCCTTCGAACACTCCCCGTGAATAGGCGGTACTTTAGTGATGAGAATGCCTTTCGGTTCAGACGCAACTCCCGACCAAGGTTGCCTTTTCGCAACGTCAGTCGGTATAGTTGACACTGCGGAACCACTGCTCCGCAAGTGTGGGGTGGGGCGTTTTCAAACTTGGTGGGATGGGTCATCCATGCAACGAGCTGTCTTGAGTTTGGTCGTGTTGTTTGGGCTTCTGGTGAGTTCGCATCGCGTCGTCTCAGCTCAGCCGACTTCTGCTCAGTCGACTTCTGCGGATCAGGGGGCG
Source organism: Planctomycetota bacterium (assembly GCA_043718305.1). Classification (GTDB taxonomy): domain Bacteria; phylum Planctomycetota; class Planctomycetia; order Planctomycetales; family Planctomycetaceae; genus TH-plancto1. The sequence goes on from JAYSVZ010000508.1 coordinate 10,491, forward strand.
ACCAAGTCGCCGAAGGCTCAAGGGGCGAAGAGTTCGACGTTTACGACGGGAGCGACCGACCCACTGATCGGCGAGATCAACCAGTTGATTCGCCTGGGCTGGGTCGACAATGGAGTCGAGCCGAGTGAAGTGGCCGATGACGCCGAGTGGATTCGCCGCGTTTTTCTCGACATCGTCGGACATGTCCCGTCCGGCAAACAGGTTGAAGACTTCATGCGGGACAAGAATGAAGCCAAGCGCAGTAAGCTGATTGAAAAGCTGATTGAAGACCCAGCCTATGTTCGGAACCAAACGGCGGTTTGGACAAATACCCTCATCGGGCGGGCGACTCCCGATAAGACGAATCGGGCCGCTCTCGAAAAGTTCCTCCGGGAAAGCTTCGCCAAGAACCGTCCCTGGAATGAGATCGTCTACGATCTGATCGCCTCGGAAGGCCGGTTCGATGAGAATGGGGCTGTGAACTATGTGCTGGCTCAATTGCAGTTGAATCCCGACAGCGAAGAGTATGTCGTTGAGGCGACTGCCAAAACGGCCAGAATCTTTCTGGGACTGCAGGTCCAATGCACGCAATGCCATAACCACCCCTTCAATGAGTGGAAGCAGAATCAGTTCTGGGAGTTCAACAGCTTTTTCCGGCAGACGCTTCGGGTGGACCACGAGAAGTACAATCCCCAGACCGGTCAAATGGATGATGACTACTCGGAGCTGAAGCGCCGCAATTTCGAAGGGCCGGTTTTTTATGAGAACCGGGCCGGGGTCGTGATGGTGGCCTATCCTAAATATTTTGGGACCGAGTTGGACCCGGGTCTGGCGACGAATCGCCGCGCGGAGTTCGCCAAGGCAATCACCAAGGATGATTCGCAAAAACTCGTCGCCAAGGCAATGGTCAACCGCACCTGGGGCCACTTCTTCGCCAACGGGTTCACGCGGCCCGTCGACGACATGGGGCCGCACAACCCCGCCAGCCATCCGGAACTGCTCGACCGCTTGACCGACGAGTTCGTCAAGAGCAGCTACAACACCAGGAAGCTGGCCAGTTGGATCTGCAATACCGAGGCGTACAACCTCACGAGCCGATTCAATGGCAAGAAAAACGAGATCGACAACCCCGCCAACGGAGAGCTGGCCCTCTTCAGCCACATGTACGTCAAGCCGATGCAGGTCGAGCAACTCTACGAATCACTGCTCGTCGCCACCAATGCCAATGCCGCCGGGCAAGGCAGCTTTGAATCGGCCCAGTCCCAGCGGGAAGACTGGATGCAGCAGTTCATGCGAATCTTCGGGGCGGACGATGCCGAAGATCCCACGATGTTTAGCGGGACAATTCCGCAGGCCCTGCTGATGATGAATGGTCCCCTTGTGCAGAATGCCGTCAGTGCCGAGAAGGGGAGCTACCTGAATGATGTGCTTAATAACCCGGCCTACAAAAAGGAACCGGAGCGGATTCGAGCACTCTATTTGGCGGCCCTTGGGCGAACGCCCAGCAACACCGAGATTAAGAACCTGACGGAGATCGTCACCAAGTTCAACTACCCCGACAAACTCACAGCCTACCAGGATCTCTACTGGGCGCTGCTGAACTCGAACGAGTTCATCGTCAACCACTGAGAGACTGTGCTTTGATCGCGAATCGATTCGCGATCAATACTGAAACAACGCCATCCATCACTGTCGCCAACAAACCAACCACCCTTTCTGGAGTCCGTCCCGTGTTCAATCAAGGCATGTCCCGCCGCCACTTCCTCAGCCATGCCGCCATGGGGGGAGCTGCGGTTCTCGGAGCGAATCACTTTCTGGATCACCTTCGGCTGAACGCAGAAACGGTCTCCAAGAACCAGAAGGCATGCATCCTGATTTGGCTGGGTGGCGGAGCCCCGACGATCGACATGTGGGATCTCAAGCCCGGTTCGAAGAATGGTGGCGAGTTCAAGCCGATCAGCACCAAGGGTGACCTGCAGATCTGCGAACACCTGCCGACCATCGCCCAGAACATGGACGCCCTCTCGGTCGTCCGTTCGATGAGCACTCGTGAAGCCGACCACATGCGGGGGGCGTACTTCATGCACACTGGCTACGTGCCAAATCCGACCGTCGTCCATCCGACCTTCGGCTCGGTCGTGAGCTACGAAGTCGGTGCGAAGCGGGAGCAGCTTGAGATTCCTTCGTTCGTCGCCATCGGTAACGGCGGGATGAGCCCCGGCTTCCTCGGCATGTCGCACGCACCGTTCACGGTTGATGCGGGCGGACGAATTCAGAACGCCGACATGGGATCGGTCCAGCCCGGTCGGATGGAAGCTCGGCTGTCGATGCTCGGAGCGATCGAAGACGGCTTCATCAAGTCGAACCGGGGTGACGCGGGCCAGGCTCACAAGGATGTCTACGGCAAAGCTGTCAACCTGATGAAGTCCGAGCAGATGCGGGCCTTCAAGATTGACGAAGAGAAGCCGGAAGTTCGCGAAGCCTATGGCCGGGGCGGGTTCGGAGATAGCCTCTTGATGGCTCGTCGGCTGGTCGAAGTCGGTGTGCCGTTCATCGAAGTCAACACCCTGGGCGGATGGGATCTGCACAACGATGTCTTCAACACACTGAAGACCCAGAAACTGCCAATGCTCGACAAGGGGATCGGCTCGCTCGTGGCCGACCTCAAGCAGCGCGGCATGATAGACAACGTGACCATCGTCTGTATGGGCGAGTTCGGCCGAACTCCCCGCATCAACCAGAACGTCGGTCGCGATCACTGGGCCACGAGTTGGTCGGTGCTGGTCGGCGGCGGTGGACTCAAGGGTGGCCAAGCCATCGGCGAGACCGATGCCGATGGCACCAAGATCGTTAGCGACAGCTACCTGCCGAGCGATCTCTGGTCGACGGTGGCCTACTCGATGCGGATTCCGCTCGACACGGTCCACACCTCGAAGCGGGGCCGTCCGATGAAGATCGCGGGTGGTGGTCAGCCGATCAAGGGCCTGATCTAAGGCATTCGAAGAGAAAATGTCTCCCTGGTAGGACGGCCTTTCCAGGCCGTCCCGGACGACGTTCGAAGTGGTGGTCACATGGAGCCGGGCGACTCGCTCCCATGCGGACTTGATCCGTTTTGCTCGAACGCAGCGGAGACGGGCTGGAAAGCCCGTCCTACGGTAGGACGGGCTTTCCAGCCCGTCCCGGACGATGTTCGGAATTCTGGCCGCTCGCCTTACAGCATCCCAAAGCGGTTGAGAACTTTCCCGCTGATCGGGTCGAGGTCATCAATCTTGTAGAGCTTCCAGGCTCCCTTCTCCAGACGCCAGTAGCCCATGAACCGAAACGGTTTCGTCCCAAGGTTCCCCTGCGACTGGATGCTGATGACCCCATTGACGCGAAAGTGACTCTGGGCACCGGTGTCGTTGGCGAGCATCGTGACCTGCATATCGGTCAGGCGGTAACCCTCGGCGAGGTCGACCTTATCGAGCGAGACCTTGGCCAAGAGGACCAGCGGGAGCGCATCGAGGCCCGCCGACAAATGCTGAACCGTCCCCGGGTCATCGTTTTTTTGAAAGGCGGCGACCAGCTCACTGAGATGGGCCTCGACGATTTCGGAAGGGAGGACGATCGAGCGCTCCACCACCCACACCACCGCTGCCAGCACCAGACAGAGCGCCACCCCTGCCATCCACTTGGCCTGCTGCGTCTGCCATCCGATCCCGA
>JAYSVZ010000509.1:0-14165 GCA_043718305.1 Planctomycetota bacterium
TACGAGAACAGCTTCTCCTGCAACCCGATCTGGGAACCGCAGTTCACGCTCTTTCCAGAGCATCCGATCACGCGCGGCGTGAAGCCATTTCAGATCCAAGATGAGTGGTACTTCAACATGCGGTTCGTCGCCGATCTATCGGGGAATGAAGCGGCGACTCCCGGCGACGTGAAGTTCCAACCGATCCTCGTGGCGACGCCAAGCGAAGCGGTTCGCAACGGGCCGTACGTCTATCCGAAGGGCCCCTATCCCCACATTCAAGCGAGCGCCGGTCGGGCCGAAGCGATGATGTGGGCCGTCGAACGAAAAGACGGCGGGCGGGGCTTCGGCTTCACCGGTGGGCACTTCCACGACAACTGGGGGAACGAGGATTTCCGTAAGGTGGTTCTGAACGGCATTGTCTGGCTGGCCAAGGCAGAAGTCCCCGCAACGGGCATCGAGTCACAGGTCTCCGCCGAAGATCTGAATGCGAACCTCGACCCGAAGAAGAAGTAATCGGATTGTTCGACACAACTGATTCAACCGATCGTCCGAGGTGCATGGTTCGCCTCGGACGATGTTGTTTTTGGGGGACATCGCACAACGAGAGCTATCGTTGAGGTGTCCTTCCCCTCGGAGCCGAACCATGGATCAGTTTCTCAGTCGCATCGCCCCTGCAATTTCGGAGCGCTGGGCTCGCAGCACGCCCGAGGACTTTACTGCAATTTCCCTGGCACTTGTGGTTTTGGCATGGTATTTCAGCCGGTTCTGTAGCAAGCCCTAAGCGAACGCTAAGTCTCTTCGTAAAACCGATTCGCCACCAGATGCTCCCCACTGAACACAACGATCAACACCACCAGCAGGATCGGAAAGACCTCCTGGCCCAGGTCGGATGAGCGGATGTTCGCTTTGAGTTCGTCGATCGAGCGGGCTAGCTGATACCGCTCAGCTCCCAGCAGTTCATCGAGCTGCTCTTTCGTGGCCCGTGTGAGGTCGCACTCGCTGGGAGCCAGATTCGTGCAGAAGCCGGTCACGGGGCGCAGTTGGTCGATCCCCTCTTGGATCGTATAGTGCCCGACGGTGTCGCTGCGGTTCGCGATGAGGCTGGTCGCATCGGGGGCTATCGTCTTCGGGCTTTTGAGCAGGCCCGGCTCCTGCAACCAGATCTGCCGTTCCGCGGGACTGGGGGGGATCGAGACGACGACCTCTTCCCCGGCTTGGTGGTTATAGAGTTCGACTCCGCCGCCGGAGCCGTAGTCGGCCAGTTGCTGCACAAAGGCGATCCACATCCACGACCCGACGAGAGGCGTCGGAAAGTTGTTCCACCGCAGCGAAGGGTTCTCCGGCAGGTGCGTTCCCGACGTGAACATCAGCACCCGCCCCTTGCCAAATGGGCGTTCGAGGACCGCCGGGGAGCTCTCCTTGTCATCGTAATGCACGACAACCGTGGCACCGCCAGCGGGGACGACCTTCCAAAAGCGGGCGATGCGAATATCGCTCTCCAGGACCGCCCAGTTCTGCTCCTGTTCACGATACTCCGCCAGCAGCGGATGCACGCGGTTCTTGAATTGCAGGTGGTACTCCGCCTTGGGCTTCCAGACATCGAGCGAAGCCGGGAGGCAGACCTGCGCCGCAGTGCGGTTATAGGCCACCGGTTTGATCCCATCGCTACCGAGGGTGACGATCAGTCCGTGCCCTTGCTCGACATGTTTGGCGATCGCAGCCCACAGGGGATCGGAGAGTTCGGGGAGATCCTGAAGCCAGATAATCTCGGCCTTGCGGATCAAGTCTTCCGTGAGCCGATGCGGGGTAATGACCTCGGGAGCAAAGACGTTGACCTCGCCGTCGCCTTCCAGAAATGGCGCGAGCGCGAACCGAATCTGGCTCGCTCGCAGCCCCTCGGGAGTGACGATCAGCACCCGCGTCGGCGGTCCGGCAACCGCCGTGAAGTACCGCACGTTATCGATCGCTAGTGGGTCGCCGCGATCGATCTGCACCTGCCCATGAACGACTGGTCCCGTGAGTCCTTTGAGTCGCGGAAATTCGATCTTCACCGGCTCACCATCGAGCTTCACTCGCAGGTCACCGCGCGGACTCAGGACGCCTTTCGCATCGACCAACTGCAGCTTCACGGTCACTTCTTCGGTGACCCCGACGCTGCCGATGGTCGCTTGGACATCGAGACTTCCACCGCTGGAAATCCGCTGCCGGGAGAGGCCGACCTGCGTCACCGAAACGTTCTGCGATTGCAGTTCGCCGACATCAATCAGGTAGACATCGATCTCCTTCAGCTTCTCCAAGTCGTTGCGGAGAGCTTGTGAAACGCCCGCACTCCACGCGCTCCGCGCGAGGTCGGTGAAGATGTAAACCCGGCGGATGAAGCGGTCGCGGCTCGTCTCTTCGGCACTGGCCCCGCCCTCGGTCAAGGTGCGGGTGCGGTCGTCCAGTTGGGCCTGCAGAGCTGCTCGCAGTCGATCGTTGAGCGACAGCGAGACCGACTTCGGTTCGAGCGCTTCGACGCGAGTTTGAGCGGTACTGAGGGTCGATTGAAAGATGATCGGATTGTCGGCGGTACTGTCCGCGACCGCGAGGCGGCTGCCACTCGGCAAGTCGCCCAAGTGATTCAGCGCCACCGCCCGCGCAGCGTCGAGGCGGGTTTTCCCCTCCTGCGTATAGGACATGCTCTGGCTCGTATCGAAGAGCCAGATCGCCGCGACCGGCAGATCGAGTTCCGCCATCGGACGGGGGTCTTTGATCTCTCCGAAGACCCGCTGCTGGTACGGCCATCCGACGGCCAAAGCGAGCAAAGCCAGTACGCCGACCGTTGTCCAGACGCGGGCACTGGTTCGCCGTTCCAGGAATTGCGGCCGCGCGACGCCTTGTGTTTGCCACCGCTTCAGGAGCCCAAAGTAGGTCGCCAGGCCCCCTCCAACAACGATCGCCAGCGTCCCCCACTCCCACCGGCTAAAGGCATAACTCGCGGGCGGTAATGAGGGCCGCGCGAGGCACAACACGATCAATGCGAGAGCAGCCACTCGCAGAAACAACAACCAAAAGTGCCGCAGCCGAAACCGCCGCGTGTTCTGCCGCTGTTGCTTCTTAATCAGCTTCAAAGCCGGAAAGAGGAACCGCTTCGGCTTCTGCTTCATTAGAAAATGCAAAATCACCGGCAACGCGGCCAGAGCCAGACCAGCAATCAAGGCAGGATGCAGAAACGACATGGTGCCAACGCCGTCGAGGAAGAGTCACCCGCGAATCTAGCAGGTCCGAGCGCGCGGAGCGACTGTCGATGCCGGATGTTGCCCGTAGAATGGCCCGTGCTACTCGATCGGCTTTCCGCTCTCCGATTGTCAGTTCTTCGACATGGTCTCGTCGAGGTTCAGTAGCACGCGGGCGACGAGGGTCCAGGCGGCGGCGTCTTGCGGAGTGGTTCCGTCGGGGAGAGTCGGCAAGGTGGCGGGATCACCGGTCGTGACCTCGCGGGGGTTCAGCCAGCCATCGGCGACGCGCTGGCGGCGCGACTTGAGCAGGGCCAGCACCTCGTCGCGTTCGGCCCCGGTCGGCAGCCGCGAGGTGCAAAGCTGGAACGCGTGATCGGCCCGCGTGGCGTCCTCCGTGCCGCCCTCGCGCAGCACGCGTAAGGCCAGTGCCCGCGCGGCCTCGACAAAGATCGTCTCGTTGAGCCCGGTCAGCGCGGCCAGCGGTGTGTTCGACCGAATCCGTCGGGCACACGAGAAGTCGCCGTTCGGTCCGTCGAAGTTCGACATCACCGGGTCGGGCATTGACCGCTTGCGGAAGCCGTAGACCGTTCGGCGGTAGCGTTCGGGACCAGTCGCGGGGGTCCAGTAACTCGGGTAGACGTAGTTGTAGTCCAGCACGTTTTGCGGCACGGGGGGGATCACACCGGGGCCGCCGATCTTGTGTGAGATCAACCCCGCTGCCGTGATCGCGATATCGCGGACCACCTCGGCATCAGCCCGAAACCGAGGGCCGCGCGCGAGCCAAAGATTGCGCGGGTCGCGCTCGGCCAGTTCCTTCGAGGCCACTGATGACTGCTGATACGTCGCACTCGTCACGATCGTTTCGATGAGGTGCTTGCGGCTCCAGCCATGCTCCACGAAGTCGACCGCCAGCCAGTCGAGCAGCTCGCGGTATTCCGGCACCGGAGCCCGCGTGCCGAAGTCCTCAGCCGTCTCGACCAGGCCGACGCCGAAGATCGACTGCCACGCCTGATTCACCGCCACGCGAGCGGTCAGCGGAGCCTTCGGATCGGTGAGCCACTTCGCGAAACCGAGTCGATTGCGGGGAGCCTCTGGCGGAAAGGGGTTAAAGGCCACCGGGGTATGCGGCTCGACCTCGTGCAGTGGTTGATCCCAGCCTCCACGATCGAGGAGATGCGTCGCCCGGCGGTTCGCCGGTTCGCGCTCGGCCATATGAAGGATCGTCGTCCCGGCCACAGGAGTTGATTTCACGAGGGCCTCGATCTCGTCGTTGATCGCTTTCAGCTCCGCGACGGAACTCCGCCACGCCGAGAAGATCGCATTCGATTGCTCCGCAGTTCGCTGCTCAACTGGAACCGCCAAGGCCAGCAGCGCCGCATGATCGACAGCAGGAGCTGCCGGGGTGGGAGCCGTCGTCAGACTGAACCGGCCACAGCCGAACATGTCGCCCACGCGCCAGGCGACCTTGAGCTGAGTCCCCTCGGGGAAGTCGAGCGGCTTCTCGAACTGCATCACGGCGACGCCCGCCTGGTTCCGGCGACCAATCCCGCGATCGGCCTTCCAACTCGTCTCATCGGTTCCATCAACCAGGTAGGCCACCGAGCCGGTCGTCTTCTTTCCGTCCGCTGACTTCACGTCGGGTTCCGAGAAATCGGCGGTCGTGTTGACGAGCTTCTGCTTCTCCCACTCCTTACTGTCGGGCTTCTTGACGAAGACCTCGACTTCGTGGATGAGCCAAGTCCCTTCACGGCTGCGACCGGGTCCGCCTTGGGGCAGGTCGCGATGCGGCAGGGTCTCCAGTTGCAGTCCGGTGATCCCCTGAAGGACCGGCGTGGCGATCAAGAATACATCGTTACTCGTGTGCCCTTTCATCAGCAGTGACTTGTCGGCCTCCTGCGTCGGATGGCTCAGGCCGCTGATGCTGCCCATCTCGATCGCGTCGAGCGGCTGCCATGCGACCCGCTTCGAGGTCCAGTCCGCAGCCCATGCGGCGAGTTCCGCCTCCCACTGCGGGCGATTGGTCCGAATGCGGGCCTCGGCAGCGGCGATCTTCTGCTGAATGTCGGCCAACTGCACAAGCTGATCGGGCGTGTAGACCCACGACTGGGCCTCGTAGGAGTTATTGAGGAACCCGAACATCCCGTAATACTCATCATGTGTGATCGGATCGAACTTGTGCGTGTGGCACTGGGCACACTGGGTCGAGAGGCCGAGGACCGCCTTGCCGATGCAGTCGATGCGGTCGAACATTTCGACCATCCGGAACTGCTCGGCGACAATGGCCCCCTCCTCGTTAATCATGCTGTTGCGAAGGAACCCGGTGGCGATCAACTGCGGCTGCGTCGGATTCGGGAGCAGGTCTCCAGCGATCTGCTCGACGAGGAACTGGTCATACGGCATGTCGCGGTGGAGGGCCTCGATGACCCAATCACGCCACGTCCACTGCTCGCGCTGCAGATCTTTTTCATACCCGTTCGTGTCGGAGTACCGGGCCAGGTCGAGCCAGTGCCGAGCCCACTTTTCGGCGTAGCGTTCGCTGGCGAGGAGCGTCTTCACGGTGGCCTCGAATCCATTTTGTTCGAAGGCCGCCAGCTCCTGCGGAGAAGGCGGCAACCCGATCAGATCGAGGTACACGCGGCGGCAAAGAACCGCGTTCGTCGCTCGCGGTGAGGGAGCCAGTTGCTCTCGCTGAAGACGGTCCCGCACAAAGGCATCGACCGGATGCGTCGTCCCGACCTCGGGCAATTTGGCTTTCACCGGCGGCGTAAAGGCCCAATGCGCTTCGAACTTCGCGCCTTCGGTGATCCATTGCTTAATCGTCTGAATCTGTTTGTCCGACAGCGGCTTCTGATGGCCGGGCGGCGGCATGATCGCGTCGGCATCCGGCGTGGTGATCCGGCGGATCAGTTCGCTCTCGTCGAGTTTGCCAGGCACGATCGCCGCGATCCCCGACTCGCCCCCCTTAAGGGCGGGTTCCCGCAGATCGAGCCGTAAATCGGACTTCCGCTCCTTGGCGTCGACACCGTGACACTGCAAGCAGTGCTCCGCCAATATCGGCTGGATGTCTCGCTGGAAGTCGACCTCGGCCATGAGCGGCGAGTCGACACTTGCCAAGAAGATCGCGGCAAGCGCGAGCATTAGCATTCGAAATGGACGAGCGTTCATGGACAGTCCTCCGCATTCGGGGTTGGAGTCCAGCCTTCAGGTTGCTCCGTAACAACCTGAAGGCTGAACTCCAACAAAGGTCGCCTCGGGTTCAGTTCTCATCCGCGTACTGCACCACACTGAAGCATTCCCGAGGCTCCAGCCGTTTCCGACCCGGCAAGAACGTCAGCTCAATCGCAAAGGCACACCCGACCACTTCGGCCCCGCTGCGTTCCGCGAGTTTGGCACACGCCTCGATCGTCCCACCTGTCGCCAGCAGATCGTCAACGAGCAGCACCCGGTCCCCTGGCTTCACCGCGTCGGTATGCATCTCCAGGGTGTCGGTCCCGTACTCCAGTTCGTAGTGGAAGGCGTGCGTGTCAAACGGAAGCTTCCCCGGTTTACGAACCGGAACGAAGGCTGCGTTCAACTCCAAGGCCACCGGAGCTGCGAAGATGAACCCCCGTGCCTCCGCAGCCGCCACGACGGTCACCCGGCTGTCGCGGAAGCGTTCCACGATCCGGCGAATCGATTCGCGAAAGGCAATCGGATCCGCCAACAGCGTCGTGATGTCCCGGAACATGATCCCCGGCTTAGGGAAGTCGCGGACGCTGCGGATGTACTGCTTGAAGTCGAGCATGGGGAATCCGGAAAGGGGCCAATCGGACAAGCGAAGTTTAGTGGGTGATTGGTCTTTCGTCATTGAGCAGTGAGAAAGCCGCTCGCTCGCGACCGTTTAGCTGCGACGCGAAGTCTTCGAAGCGGAGCATGTCGCGAATCGCAAATCAATAGCGAGCATTGGCCGGATTGAGGTTTATGTCCACGGAGAGCTAATATCTGCCACGTGCCTGACCCCGAGTAAGCCTCCTGCCTGAATCGATCGAGAGCCTCACGATGTCGCAAATCATCCAGTGGTTGTCGGCTTCCTGGAAAGTCGCAGTCGGCGCGTGGTGCTTCACTATTCTCGGAATTGCGCCCGAGGGAAGGCTGTGGGCCCAGTCCCACTGGCCGCAGCTTCGTGGAGCAGCCTCGCGCGGAGTGGCCGAAAGCCCGCACTTGCCGGATCGCTGGTCAGCGACAGAAAACGTCGCCTGGAAACGAGACATCGCGGGGCGGGGCTGGTCGTCGCCCGTGGTCTGGGGCGAGCATCTCTTCCTGACCACCGTCGTCAACATGGGAGAGTCGGAAGACGCGAGGAAGGGACTCTACTTCGGCGGCGATCGCCCGCTCCCGCCCGATTCGGTTCATCAGTGGAAGGTCGTTTGCCTGAACCTTCTGACCGGTGAAGTCCGCTGGGAACGACAAGTCCACGAAGGCAAGCCCAAGTCCTCGATCCACATCAAAAGCAGCTACGCCTCGGAGACCCCCATCACAGACGGGGAGCGGGTCTACTGCTGCTTCGGTAACGTCGGGATCTTCTGCTTCGACTTCGAGGGGAACGAGCTGTGGCGGCATGAGCTTCCTGCAATGCCAATGCGCCTCGGCTGGGGGACCGCTGCTTCGCCGGTCCTGCATGATGGTCGGCTTTATTACTGCAACGACAATGAACAGGAGTCGTACCTGCTCGCCCTGGATACGAAAACCGGCCATGAGGTATGGAAGATTCCTCGCGAAGAGAAGAGCAATTGGGCGACCCCGTTTGTCTGGAAGCATGACCAGCGGACGGAGATCGTGACGCCCGGATCACGGGCCGTTCGCTCGTACGATCTCGAGGGGAAGCTGCTCTGGTCGCTCAAGGGGATGTCGAGCATCACGATCGCGACGCCGTTTGAAGCCAGTGGTCTCCTGTACGTGAGTTCGGGCTATGTCCTCGACCAGCAGCGTCCGATCTTTGCAATCAAACCGGGGGCCACCGGGGACATCTCGCTCACGGACGAGAAGACCTCGAATGAATACATCGCTTGGTCCCAGCCCAAGGCTGGTCCCTATAACCCGAGCACGCTGGTCACAGACAATCGACTTTACGTGCTGTACGACCGCGGACTGCTCGGTTGCTATGACGCCCGGTACGGACAGGAGTTGTTCAGCCCGCAACGGCTCCCCAACGGTCGGGCCTTCACGTCCTCGCCGTGGGCGGGTGACGGAAAAGTCTTCTGCCTGAACGAAGACGGCGTTACATTCGTCCTGAAAGCCGGTGAGAAGTTCGAGCTGCTGCATACCAATTCGCTCGCTGAAGATGATATGGGCATGGCGACCCCGGCAATCGCGGGGGACCGGCTGCTCATTCGAACATCAGCCCGCGTCTACTGCATTCAGTCGCCGGAAACGACGGACTCTGGAGAGTCGATGTAGGGTGGAGACCAGCCTGCTTTGAGGCGCAGGCCCACCATTCTGGGAAATCGCGTCAAACATGGTGGGCCTGCGCCCCAAAGCGAGCTGGTCGCCACCCTACTGCGGTACTATTCATCCTTCTTCTTCGACGGCCCCTCCAACTGTCGAACCACCGTGGCCAACACTTCGCGATCACTGTCCGGTCGCGTCGCACTGCGGGGGTGCGTCAAGTCAGTCTCAATCCACCCGCGAAGCTTTAAGAACATTGCGGCGGAATGCTTATACGCAGGCACCGGATCGCGGAAGGCAAAACATCCCAGGTATTGCAGCAGGTCGTTCAGCTCGTAGAATCGAGGATCACCGGCCTCCCAGTAGGCATCGCGCTGGGCGAACAGATCCGGGGAAAACGTACTGAGTCCGAGCAAATAGTCACTCCCATACATCACCATATCGATCGCCAGATCGTTCCCGGTCAGCACGAGAAACTCGGGCCGCACCTGGTCCCGCAATTGAATTCGGTCCCACTCCAGTTGTCGACTGAGCGAGGAATGCTTGGCTCCCAGGCACTGCTTGACCTGCATCATTCCGCGATAAACATCCAGAGAGTAGATGCGGCCAAACGGGGCGAACATCGTTCCCAGTTCGAAGCCGATGAACCGGTCACATTGCGTTCCGATCCATTCGTATGCGGACACAAGTTCCTCGTCAGTTTGGCTCGTCAGTCCGTATGACTGGAAGATCACCGGCGTCCCGCCTTGAGCGGCGATCCGCGCGATCTGCTGCGCGTAGGCATCGCGGTTGAACGGTGAACCCGGCCAATCCGCGACGAAGGCTCCCGCGACGAAGGGGCTCCCCCCCAGCTCCTCGCGGGTTGCGACGAGAATTTGTTCTCGGACTGCCTCATCAATCAAATTCGCATACCCCGTATCCATATTCACCGCTGGCACAAGTCCGGCAGCCTGTGTTCGCCGGATCTGAGCCCGCAGTGATCCCCAGTCGATCTCTCCGGTGGCCAGAAAGGGCAAGAGCACCGCCGACATTCCGGTAATCTTCCGGCGCGGACGAAGCATGGGAATCGGAGACAGGGATGACATGACGACTCGTGCGATGGAGTGAGATGGTGTGCCGGGGAGCGGCCAATACAGCCATCTCGAAATCGTACCGCCGAACGACTCATTTGAAAAAGTCGATCCCTGACATGGGCCTTACGTCAAACGCCGGATCGTGGCTTCCGCCTCCGAACGGATCACGATCGACGGCCTGACGGCTCGCAGCCGCGCGAGGGTCTCATCGGCACTCTGGGTCTCGCCGCTACGTAGCAGCCAAGCTCCGACCACGGCTGCGGAGCGGGAGTAGCCGATCTTGCAGTGGACGTAAATGACTCCGTGGGAGTGGTCGTGGATGAACTGCAAGCATCGGTCCAACTGGTCCGTCGTTGGGGCGGTGAGATCGAGAATCGGAACATTGAGGTAGTGACTCTTCAGGAACGGCGTCGCTTCGGTGAACTCAGCGGTCAAATCGAGGACGGCTGTGACGCCTTGTTGGATCGCTTCGGTGGCTTCGGCGTCGTTGAGATGCCGTCCGATCCAAAGGTTCGGGGTGACCTTGTCCCACGGGCGGCATTGCCGCTGGTAATAGAGCCGCGATAGCTTTTGTCCCAGGATGAGCGGGGCCATCACGATCCGCGTCGCGAGCGTTAAGCGACCATGGACCTTGCCATAGATGCTCGGCCCGAGTCGAAAGTAGCCCAGCGTCGCGATCGCACAGGTCACAGCGGGCCAGGCGAAAAGGCTTCCCAGGGGCCAAGTCGCGATGGCCAGCCCGAGACACCCTAGCGAGACCAGGGCGTAATAAGTCCCCACCCGCCGATTGGGAACGACCTCGCGACTCTGCGCGGTCGGCGGAACGAGATAGAACACCACGATCGCCAACACGAACCCACCGGCGATATCGATCACATGGTGCTGGTGCGTCAGCAGCGTCGATAACCCGATCAGGCTGAACCACGCATGGGAAGCCACATTCCAAGCCCCTCGTGTGTGCCGCGAGTAAATCTCCGCCAGCACCGTTCGCAGCCCGATATGCAGCGACGGACACAAGTTGTAAGGCAGGTCGGCAGAGAAGAACCAACCGAACGCCGCGCCCATCCAGCCCGTCATCTGCGGCCGCTCATGCGCCAGCCGCAGGGGAAAGAGCAGGAAGCACGCTCCGGCCAGCAGCACCGTCCACACGATCCGCTTCGAAAAGGTCGACAGCTCCTGCCGGTCCCCGCACAGGAACGGAGCCCCCACAAAGAACAGGTCGATCGACATATACGGAATGACCATCAGCGGGACGAACGGAATCATCCGCTCCCACTCGAAGTACAGCGTCCCCACATCGGGACGCAGCGAAGTCAGCCAGTTCGTGCCGGAGTAAACCACCATGAACAGACCGCACAGCTGCGCTGACCGCCACGCCGCTTCACGGATCAGCGGTCGATCCGACGGGCCAGTGACACGGTGAAGATCCCCCACGGATCGATCTCCTGAACGATTTTCTCGAAGCCCGCCTGACGAACCAGATCGTCCATCTCTTCCTGAGTCCGGCGACGCATGACCCACGGCTGCCCGTCTCGATTGGTCAGGACGCGGGCGATCATCTCGACCTGCGGATGCCAAGGCTGGCCAGTGTAGAGCAAGTAGCCGCCGGGCTGGACCGCGCGGGCTAGACCACGCAGCGACCGCGCGATCCATGAGTTGTCACCGAACAGTTCGTACAGCCCCGAGACAATCGCCACATTCGGCGGCGGGGTCAGCCCGGCCAGCGACTCTTCGCTGAAGGCGTCCGCCTGTTGAAATTCGACATTAGTCAGCCCCAGTTGGCGAGAGATCTTCCGCCCCTGTTCGAGATTTGCTTCGACGTTGTCCCGCAGCAATGC
The DNA here is from genome assembly GCA_043718305.1 of Planctomycetota bacterium. Classification (GTDB taxonomy): domain Bacteria; phylum Planctomycetota; class Planctomycetia; order Planctomycetales; family Planctomycetaceae; genus TH-plancto1. The sequence goes on from JAYSVZ010000509.1 coordinate 11,536, forward strand.
GGAGAGATCGCTTCCCGCCACATCCTTCAAGGTCTGTTGCACATACCGTCCGGCCCCGGCGGCGATGTCGACCAGCCGTACCGGGTGCCCCTCGGCCCGCTGACGGCGGATCGCTTCCTTGAGGAGCTTTTCCAGATTCAGCCGTCGCTCGCGAATCCCCTTCCAACCGATGCTTTCCAGGTAGCTCCAATCGATCAGCTTGCCAATCCCCAGCTCCCCTTGCGGCTGGTTCTCGTAGACATAGTCGAGCGTTCGACCCGAATCAAAGCCCGACTCCAACCCCAGCCGCACGCCCCGGCTGAGCTTGCCGAGAGTCTTCATGCCGAGTTGCTGAGCGCGGAAGCTGATCCCCTTGGGCGAGTACCACGGCAGCGGCGTGGTAAGTTGGTCGTACTCGTTTCGCGTGTAACCGAACTTGTCGGCGTTGACGAGCGTTAAAAGAGCAACGTCGGAGGCAAACATCTCGTTGATGAACTGCCGGGCCTCGTCGATCACCAGATGGCGGTCCTGCTCATGCAGCAGATCGTGGTACATTCCCGGAAAGACCTTCATCCGCTTGGTCGGCGTCCCGAGACGTTCGAAGAGTCTTTGCTGCGGTGCCAAACTCACAACCCAGTCGGCTCCCGCCGAAAGAATCTGCGTCGGCACACGGATCGCCCCGGCGTCCTCGATGATCCGCAGCGATGTATCGTGTAACTCGACCAGCACATTGGCCGCAATCTCCTTGGCGATCAACGAATCGTTCTCGTAGTCGCGGGCCCGGACCGGATCGTGTGTCAGCATCCCGGCCTTCACGTAGCTCTTGATGAAGGTCTTCTTGTCACCGCGCAGCTTGAGCAGGGCCTTTAATCCAGGAATCGCAAACGGGACGTACAGCTTGATCTCCAGTGCCGGAGCTGCCAGGACCATCGCGCGGATCTTCGGGGCATAGTCATGCACCCAGGTCGCGACCGTCACCGCCCCCACGCTCTGGGCGAGAACGATCAGGTTCTCTACCTTCTTCTGAGTCGTCTCGCACAGATGCCGCACGAAGCAGTCGAGATCATTCACCATCGTCGAGAAATGCGGGGCATACCCCCGATCCCCTGGCGTCTTCCCATGCCCGCGAGCATCCCACGCAAAGCAGGCCACATCGGTCAGCCCGAGGGCCTCAATAATGTCCTGCACCCGCCCCGAGTGCTCATGCCCGCGATGCAGCACCACCATCCACTTGTCGGTCGGCACCGGCGGCTGCCACGCGCGATAGAACAGCTCCGTCCCATCCGGAAGCCGCATCGTATGCTCAGTCGGAACAAACGGGGCTGAAGCGGGGGTGGCCATGAGGTTTGTCCCTTGATCTGAAGTTGGAATAGTGCAGAACTCTGCACAGTTTAATCAGAGTCTGCCGAAAATCGCATGGTACTCCCGATGAACCATAGATCGACTGGATACTCCGTATGATCTGGTATAACACAATCTGGATCATCAGAATGTGGGCACGGCGCGAGTCAGCAACCGCCCACGCACAAAGGTCGATTGGATGGAAACGCAGCTGCGAAGCGGCTCCCCAGTTCTCATCCCTCTCAACAAGGACTCCTCATGTCCCCTCTCCCGATCTCAATCGCCCGCCGAGCATTCCTCCAACGCACCGGGGTCGGCCTCGGCTCGATGGCCCTCGGTTCGCTCCTCGCTCGCGATGGAATAGCGGGCGATCAACTCGTTCCCAAGTGGGGCGGCGTGTTAAATCCGCTGCACCACGCACCCAAGGCCAAACGCGTCATCTGGCTCTACATGGCCGGAGGGATGACTCATCTCGATACGTTCGACCACAAGCCCAAGCTCGCCGAACTCCACGGCCAGCCGATGCCCGAGTCGATCACCAAGGGGCAGCAGATCGCCCAACTGCAAGGGGCGAAGCTGAACTGCTTCGGTCCGCAACACGCCTTCAAACAGTGGGGAACGTCCGGCCAGTCGTTCTCCGAAATCTGGCCGATGCTCGGTGAGAAATGTGCGGACGACATGTGCATCGTGCGGTCACTGCATACCGATGCGATCAACCACGACCCGGCCCACACCTTCATGAATACCGGGACGATGAACCCCGGGCGACCCGCCATGGGGTCATGGTTGCAGTATGGTCTGGGTGCCGAAGCGGACAGCCTCCCTGGTTTCGTCGTGATGGTCTCCACCGGAAAGTTCGGCCAGAAGCAGCCGATCGCCGCTCGGCAGTGGCACTCAGGGTTTCTCCCCGGCCAGTTCCAGGGAGTCGAGTTCCGCGGCACTGGCGATCCCGTCTTGTATGTCAACAATCCCAAGGGGGTCACGACGCAGCGGCAACGCGATGTCGTCGACGCCGTCCAGTCGCTCAACGGACTCGCCAACGAACGGCTCGATGACCCCGAGATCGCCACTCGCATCAGCCAATACGAACTCGCCTTTCGCATGCAGTCGAGCGTCCCCGAGCTGATGGATGTTCGCAACGAGCCCAAGCACATCTTCGACCTTTACGGGACCACCGGTGGCGACGGATCGTTCGCATCGAACTGTCTTCTCGCCCGTCGCCTCGCTGAGCGCGGCACGCGCTTCATCCAGCTCTATCACCGCGACTGGGACCACCACGGGTCCGTCAAGGAACACTCCGCCGGGAGTGC
>JAYSVZ010000510.1:0-4363 GCA_043718305.1 Planctomycetota bacterium
TTTTTCACGGTCGAACGAAGCGTCGACCGCTGAGCCCGATTGACGAGCCGCCGCTTGATGTTCTGACGAAGAGCCTTCTCGGCATTCCGGTTGTTTGGCATCGCGTAACTTCTTGCCGATCCACGAGTTCCGTTGTATTTCGCGCCTCACGGTGCGAAGTCCCGAGGCAGCTCATGCGACATCGGATCGGACAGTCTAATCGATCGAAGATCGCTTCGCTAGCGAATCAGGACCGATTTTGGGAACCGGGCTTAAGCGATCAACCCGTCCACAACCGTCCCATGCACATCGGTCAGCCGGAAGTCTCGTCCGGAAAAGCGGTACGTCAGTTTCTCGTGATCGAATCCCAGCAACCGAAGCAGGGTGGCGTGCAGGTCATGGACGTGGACCCGATTCTCCACGGCGGCAAAGCCGAACTCGTCGGTCGCCCCGTAAACGGTGCCTCCCTTCGATCCGCCACCCGCCAGGAACATCGAGAAACCCCAGTGGTTGTGATCACGGCCATTGATCTTTCCAGCATTGGCTCCTGGCGTGGGTAGCTCCACCACGGGTGTCCGTCCGAACTCACCACCCCAGATCACCAGGGTTTCATCCAGCATCCCCCGCTGCTTCAGGTCAGTCAGCAAGGCCCCCAACGGCTTGTCGAGTTGCCCCGCCAAGCGGCGGTGATTGACCTCCAGATCATCGTGGTTGTCCCACGGCTGGCCTTCCCCGTGCCAGAGTTGGACGAACCGGACGCCGCGTTCGACGAGCCGCCGGGCCATCAGCAATTGACGACCGTGGACTGTATCGCCGTACATCTCGCGGATGTGCTGCGGTTCGTTATTCAGCTCAAAGACATCGGCGGCCTCCATCTGCATCCGGTAGGCCAGCTCGAATGATTGAATCCGACTTTCGAGTCCCGCATCTTCTCCCCGCGATTCCAGGTGCCGCCGGTTGAGGCTCTGTAATAAGTCGAGTTGATCCCGCTGATGCTCCAGGGAAAGCTGATCGTTCCGCACATGTTCGATCAGCTTGCGCAGCTCACGGTGCTCGGTGTTGATGTAGGTTCCCTGGTAAACCCCGGGCAGAAAGGCCGACCGCCAGTTGTTCGACTCGGTGATCGGCATGCCGCCGGGACACATGGCGATAAACCCCGGCAGGTTCTGGTTCTCGGTCCCCAGACCGTACGTAGCCCAACTGCCAAAGCTCGGCCGCGAGGCCCGCGCCTCGCCGCAGTTCATCAGCATGAGCGACGGCTCGTGGTTCGGCACATCGGCATACATCGACCGGATGACGCACATGTCATCCACATGCTGCGCTGTGTGGGCGAAGAGTTCACTGACCTCGGTGCCGCATTGGCCGTACTTCTGGAACTTGAACGGCGAAGGGAGAGCCGCCCCGGTCTTTCGCTCAGTCCGAAGATTCTCGTTGGGCAGCGTCTTTCCCGCGAACTCCAACAACTTCGGCTTCGGGTCAAAAGTATCGACGTGGGATGGTCCGCCGTTGCAGAAGATGTGGATCACATGCTTCGCCCGCGCCGCGAAATGCGGCAGGCGGGGGCTCATTGGGGACGAGGACGGAGCTGCGGAAGCTGTTTGCGGCGTTCCCAATAACCCCGCGAGCCCCAGCCCGGCCATCCCCATTCCAGATCGTCGCAGGAGTTCGCGTCGAGAGAACATGACCGGGGCTCAAGTGGAGGAGAGGCAGGCAGGCGAACGGGGGTCCATCAGTATAAGCGAGAGATCCAGAGAATTCGAATTCTGAATCTCGGAGTGCCGAAAAGGTGTAGTCAATACGATGCGATCCGCATTGTACACCTCCGTCACCAAGCGGACCGTGTCGGATGCCATGGTTCCGACTGTAAGTCGCCCTGCTCGACTGACGTGTTTTGCGCGACATTTCTCCGAAACCAATCTTCCTCGCACAAACCTCAAAAAGCCGATGCCTGCCATTTTATAGGCGAATTGCGACAGAAATGAGCGCAAACTAGCAATAAACTGGGTAGACTGTCTGCGGAGACACTCCCATGCTGATCGAATTTCGAGTCGAAAACCACCGCTCCCTGAAGACGGAGCAGGTGCTGACGATGGAAGCGGGCCGCGTCGATGGCGACGCCACGATCCCGCGTGCTGTCCCCGGCTACTCGAAGCCGCTGCTGCCGGTCGCCGCGCTGTATGGGGCGAATGCGAGTGGGAAGAGTAATGTGCTGAGTGCGCTGGAATTCATGTGCATTGCAGTCATCGATTCCCATCGAAAATGGGAACCAAATGAGGGGATTCCTCGCGACCCTTTTGCTTGGGGATCCACTCGCTCCGCCCCATCCATGTATGAGTGTAACTTCTTAACTGGCGGCATTCGTTATCGATATGGATTCGTGGTGTCTGACAATTGTGTCGAAGAAGAATGGCTGCACGCCTGGCCGAAGGGGAAGCAGCAGACCTGGTTCGAGCGAGAGGGGCAGCGGTTCACGTTTGGTGACCATCTGAAAGGAGAGCGCCGTCTGATTCAAGAGGTCACTCGACCCAATGCACTATTCCTGTCAGTCGCCCATCAGCACGCTCACGAACAATTAAAGACTGTGGCAACTTGGTTTTTACTAATCGATACCGTTAACACTGAATATTCCAATGTAGGGAGACCTACCATATCGATTCTTGAGACACCAATGGGTACTGCTTTGCTTCCGTGGCTTAGGGATTTGTTGGTCAAAGCCGATGTCGGCATCACTGACCTCAAGGTCGGGAAGTTTCTTCTCAAGACGGGAGATGGAAGGGGCACAGAGACGACCACTGTTCTCGTCCGACACCTCGGAGCCAAAGAGGATGAATGTCTGCCATTGAAAAGCGAATCCAAAGGGACAAAGGCTCTGTTCGGTATTGGGTGGTCATTGCTTTCCAAATTTGATTTCGGAGGAATCATGGTCGTCGACGAACTCGAAGCTAGTCTGCATCCCAAGCTGGCGATCGAGATCATCAAACAGTTCAACAATCCGTTGACCAACCCCAAGAATGCTCAGTTGATTTTCACGACCCACGACACGAATCTGCTTGGCAATGATGCGGGCGAGCCGGTGTTGCGGCGGGATCAGGTGTGGTTGACGGAGAAGGATAAAGAGGGGGCGACGGTCTTGTATCCGCTGACCGACTTCAAACCTCGTAAGCCGGAGAACCTGGAGCGTGGGTATCTGCAAGGGCGGTACGGGGCGGTCCCCTATCTTGGCAACTTCTCGCTATTCGGAGAGGAGGCGACATGAATGCCCGTCGGCGGGATCGAGTACGGAAACCTGCTCGTCGCGAACCATTTCGCGAGCAGAAGCCCATGATATTGATAGTCTGTGAAGGCGAGGTCACTGAGAAAGAGTATCTCAAAGGAATTGAAAAGAAGTATCACAACTCGCGTGTGACTATCGAGATTGCACCAGAATCAGGACGAGACCCACTGTCACTGGTGAAGGTGGCCAGAGATCGCAAGAAAGACGTTGAGCTGAAAGCCCAAAAGCAGGGGGATGACAACTTGGCCTACGACCAAGTCTGGTGTCTCCATGACATTGATGACCACCCCGTTGACAAGATCGCGGGGGCCAAAGATATGGCCCGCGACAACGGTATTCATCTGGCCGTCTCAAACCCATGCATCGAACTCTGGCTGTACCTTCACTTTGAAGACACGGGCCAGATCCATCGCAAGAAGTTGTCGACGATGCTGAAGAAGCGAATCCCTCAGTACGACAAGCATGTCCACTTCGCGGACTACGAGACCGGAATCGCCGACGCAATTCAGCGAGCGAAGGCTTTGGACAAACTGGCCAAGATTGCGAATGATCCTGATCGAAATCCAACGACTGCGGTGTATCGACTTGTGGAAGAGATCCAGAGGGGGTGATGTGGACGAACCCGTCATCTCACACCGCAAAACGCCCTTCAGGCATGGACCCGTCGCCGCTTAGCCCTCAGACGCCAGAATTTCCTCGATGAGGTCTCGTAATTCCTGATCCCCCGCCTTCCCGCGTCCCGTCTGCCGCCCCGTCAGTCCGTTCAGGTTCTCGGGAGCTGAGGTATCGAAGGCATTCAACAGCGACAAGACTTGCTTCAAGAGTTTTTGCTCTTCCAATCGCTGGCCTTGCGAATGCGCGACCGATGCCTGGCGAAGCAGCTTCTGGTAAAGCTCCTGCCCTCGGGCATCCTTTCCATAGAACCGTTGGAGTTCGGTGCGAGAGGTGAGCCGAGTTGAATTCGAGGGGGGACTGCGGCCCGCCTCGAAGTCGACGAGCAGGAGCGCCGCCGAAACGAGAACACTGGCAGCCAGGATCGTGAACAGCAGTACGGGGTTCGACTCGCGAGTGGTCTGCTGCGTCTTGGGTCGGACAGTGGTACTGGCCAGG
>JAYSVZ010000052.1:0-8216 GCA_043718305.1 Planctomycetota bacterium
GCGGGGTTGGAGTTCAGGCTTTAGTCGGCTTTAGCCTGTCTGGGGCGGCCTAAAGCCTGAACGCCAACCCATGCTTTAGCCGAACGCTCAAAATGTCCGTGATGGAGATTCTACTGGTGACTTCCCCGACGACATCTTGAGGCTTTAAGGTGACCTCAACGCGAAGATCGCCGTCGGTGGTCATCGTGGGTGGACTGCAGACGATGGAGTTGCCTTCTGATTGAACGCGAATTGATTTCATTTCCCTGTCGCGAAGGCCGTTCACGATGACCCTTAAAGGAATCACTTTTGGCAGATTTTCCACTGGGCATGAACCGAAATCGACTGATTCAGGGATTGTTCGGACACCATAGACCTCAAGGGCTTTGACGGGTAACTCAAGATTAGCCTGGGACGAGTTTGTGGTGAATCGAATCGTGCCCCCCTTCTGCGTTGCAGGCACAGCGTCCCCCCGCATTTCCACGGTATACTCAATCGACTCACCAGGATTCAGTGTTGTCGGTTGAAACGCCACGACTTGCATGCAACCGCACGACCAAACCGCATTGGATATACGAATCGGATACCCCGCCTGATTCGCAATCCGAACGTTCTTGCGGGCCGTTCCACCAAACGGAACTCGATCAAACACTAATGCATCAGGCGTAACGAGAAGGTCATGGCGCGCTGACCGATGAATCTTAAAATCAAAACACTGATACACTCCATACAACACGAGAACCAGTAATGCGATCATCAAACCGATGAACTTGATTTCCTTCGCCATGCTTTGACTCCGATGTATGCCAAGATGAGCAGGATGGCAGCGATGTTGGACAGCCACATCCACCGCTTTAACTCGGGTTTGCCCGGGACCACCGGCCCTCCGCTATAACCCATGTTTGTGATATCGGACCCGTTCGGGGAGATCAGCTTTGAATCCGAAGTCATGACATTCCCGTTCGCCAACGTGGTATCACCAGTGTCAAGATCGTACACCGATGTCGCCTTTTGGGTATCGAGTCGAAACTCCGACAATGAAATACTCGGGTTGATCTCGATGGTCTCCGGATCGACTCGACAATGCGATTCTCTAATAAATGGAGGAGCAGACGGACGCAACGTGTAGATATGCGTCGGAAAAACGAGCGACTGTGTTCCGAGGGGGAAGACTTTGAACTCCCGGACTTCCCTTCTCCATGACAAGTCCCCCTGCGAATTGTAGGCCTCAGTGGCCAATGGAAACCCGTGAAGATCCTTTGCCACCCAAATGTGCCGCGAGGAGCCTTCCTCGGAGAACGACGCTAATACGAAGCAGGGATGAGCATTGAAATCCTCAGCGGTCGCTTTTGTGAGGCGTTGAATCCTGGCCTGGAGGAAGTCGGGACGATGGTATGTATCGAGCCCGACATCAAACAGATCGAAACAGATATCGAACGGTGACTGCGCCCTGGGGGATTTTGGACGAGTCCGCCGGGCTTGGCTCATCGCCATGCTCTCGGTGGCCACCTTGGCATGTGTCTCGCCGTCAAAGACCACGACTTCGGATAGTTTCTTGTCGAGCCAGTATTCAATCCGATATTTCGATCCGGAGTACGCGAATCGCCATTCATCAGCATCGGGCTTGAAGCGAATCCGACAACGATACGAATGGAGTTCGCGATAGACATCAGATCCACCGAGGAACAGTTGAGTCCCACTCTCAATAAATTTTGACTCCTCATCCTCAGCGCCATCGTCGGCAAGACATCGTGCGGAGTGAAATAAAGCCCCGATCGTCACGATGATGATCGAGATGATCGTTCGATGTTCGGTCTTCATGCCCTTATGACTCCCTTGAGACTGGACTTTTCGTATGAGTGTAAAGAACATTGTCAACTGCACGGAATACTACAGGGATTCGTCAATTGGTTCAAGATCGAATTGCCGCCACATGAGTCAGGGATCCTAGTACCTGGCACGGCATTATACCTATTTTCTTCCTCGTCGTACCATATAATGAATGCATCTCCACATTGTTCTGACACGTCTTTCAGGGCATTCCTTTCGTTTGCTGGCGCATCGTTTGCCCGAATTCCTCCTCCGGTGAGGTCAGGGCTGTAGCAACCGTACCCATAACCAGTCCACTCATTTAAATAAATCAACCCGTATTGGCAGTTCGCCTGCCATTTGACATCACAAGGAACAGCACCCACGGTCGTCACGACGATCAGCAGGCAGCAGACAGCTTTTCATTTCATGCTCCAGTTTTAGAGACACCATGTGAACGCGACACCTCGTTGTATTATCAATTCCCGACGGGTTGTCAACTGCCATTCACTAAGGTTCAAATGCAACAAACCGCGAAACTTTTCAACATTCAGCCAGGCCTTGTTCCGTATCGAACATCGGCAACCCCGTGCGGGCACAATCCGCGAGCAACGGACACTCCGTACATCGTGGGCGGCGGGCGATGCAGATTCGCCGACCGTGGTGGATCAGGCGGTGCGAGAAGTCGATCCACTCCGCTGCGGGGAGTAGCTTTTGGAGATCGAGTTCGATCTTCTCGGGATCGGTATTCTTGGTCAGGCCGAGCAACCCCGTTATCCGCCGGACATGCGTATCGACGACCACGCCGCTTGGGATTCCGAAGGCTGTGCCCAGTAGCACATTTGCGGTTTTGCGTCCGACGCCAGGCAAGGCGATCAGCTCCGGAAGCGTCTGCGGAACCTCGCCCGCGTGATGCTCGACAAGGGCTTGGGCCATGCCGCGCAGGTGGGTTGCCTTCGATCGGAAGAAGCCCAGGGACTGAATGATCTTCTCGACGGCGGGCTGCGGGGCCAGGGCCAGCGAATGGGCGTCGGGGTAGGCGGCGAACAGAGTCGGCGTGACCGAGTTGACCCGCTCATCAGTACACTGGGCGGAGAGGATCGTCGCCGTGAGAAGCTGAAACGGCGAGGTATGATGCAGGGCGCATTCGGCTTGCAGATAGTGCTTACGCAGCAACTCGGCGACGCGGAGAGCGTGTTGCTGAAGTTTGGTTGGCTTCGGGCTTCCCACGCTCAGCCCCCACCGACCAGGGTGACGATTTCAATCTGGTCTCCCGCTGAGAGCAGGCACTCTGCATGCTTCGTGCGGGGGACCAGTTCCCGGTTCCGCTCTACCGCCAGAAACTTGGGATTCTTGCCGAGTGAGACGAGGAGCTGGGCCACCGTAGAGTCTGCTGGGACCGTCTCATCCTGGCCGTTAATTTGAATCTTGATTCGAGCGGAAGTTGTCTCGCCACTCTCCCTCAGCCCCAGCCCCTCTCCCGGGCAGACTGTTGAAGTCAGTGGCATGGGCGTCTCGCCCATGCGATTTCCTAGGGAATCACGGGCGGGACGCCCGTGCCACGGGGCTTTTTCAACAGGCCCCGGGGGGAGAGGGGAGCCGGAATGTGCGGCCAGATCACTGACGGCTGACGGCTGATGGCTCGTTGACTTCGAAAGAGCGTTCACCAATGCCGCGACCCGCCCGCGATCGATGATTGACTCACGCTGACCAGAGGCACACGCCGCTCCGCGTACGGCGATGATCTCGGGACGGCAGACCAGCAGGTGACGAATGTCCTCAGCTTGCACTCGTCCCGCCAAGGCAATGGCCACACCCGCCTGCCGCGCGCGGAGCGAGAGCTGGGTCAGTTCGGCGATCGACAGCAGATCAATCAGTCGCTCGCCGGTTTTGTTCCAGGTATCGACGAGGAAGACCTTGCAGCCAGCTTCGATTCCGGCCTCCAGAACGGCTTCGAGTTCCGGTGATGCGGCCTCCAGGTGGTCCGCATACCCGACTGCGACCCATTCCAGCGGCTTCCCTCGCAAGACATCAAACTCATCCCGCACAGCCCGCCACAGGGCTGGCCAGTGAGGCTCGTGAGCCAGCCCAGCCAGACCGACTTTCGCATACCGAAGATGCGGCGGAAGGACCGGAATCGGCTCGGCCCGCCAGTCCAGAACCTCACCCAGGGCGGCACTCACGGGAAGACCCGCCATCCCCTTGACCGCCGAGGCCACGGTAAAAATTGTTTCCACCGAAGCCATGCCGAGCGGCCCCCGCAGCGGCTCCTTAACATCAATGATCCCCGCTCCGCCTTCCACCGCCGCGACAGCCTCTTCGGCAGAGCGGACGCTCACCAATAGCACGGGCCGGACCACAGGGGACACTTCGGAACTCGACAAGGTCATCTCTCGGGAAAGTCACACACACTGTCAGTCAGCGCATCGTATCCCAAGTGGCCAGGAAGGGCAGCGAACCACGATCGATCTGGAATTCCAGATTCTGTCCTGGGATGTTCATCACTTGTAACAGAAAGCTAAACGGGCCTTGACGCCGCGTACACGTCCTCAAGCTGCATCCTATAACTCAGAAGGCTCTCAATGGTCGCAATATGCCGGATACTCGGCAAGTACGCACACGGCACCTCGGGCTTCAAAGATCAAAATCTGCTGTACGCCGCGCTGGTCAAGAAAGCTTTCCCGGCGAAGTTCTGGAACTCCAGGCAGACGACTCCGGCTGGCTTCACCTTGATGGAGTCGAACTTCTCACTGTTCTGGGGCTTGTCGATCATGATGTATGAGTCGACCCTCGTCTCCGGCGACAGCCCGTTTGACCGCTACTCCAAGGGAGATTCCACAGCCCTCAGCGATGAGGCGAAGGAAGGTCTGCGGATCTTCACCCACGAAGGTCAATGTTCCGCTTGCCACTCTGGTCCCGAATTCACCGGAGCCACCGTCAGCGAACGGCGGCATTCGGATCCCCTCAGTCAGCAGTTGATCGAGAAGATGCTCATGGGGAATCATGAAGAGGCGTTCTACGACGGCGGCTTCTACAACATCGGGGTCCGTCCGTCCGCCGATGACTTGGGTGTGGGTGGTGGCCATTCGACGTTGGGACCGTGGTCCTATAGCCGTCGGAAGCAAGAAGGCCGCAGCGTGAACCTCAGTGGGCAAAGCGTCTCGATTGGTCCGAACGACCGCTTGGCTGTCAGAGGAGCCTTCAAGACTCCGACCCTTCGCAACATCGAACTGACCGGCCCGTACATGCACAACGGTGCCATGTGGACCCTGACCGAAGTCGTCCAGTTCTACGCCCCGGGGGCCGACTTCCACAAGCGGAACCGCCAGGACATCGATCCTGATGTAGCGGCATCGAAGAAATTCGTGGTGACGAGGCGAAGATCCAGGCTGTGGTCGCGTTCCTCAAGTCTCTGACCGATGACCGCGTCCGCCGCAAGGCCGCTCCGTTCGATCACCCGTCGATCGCCATCTACGCCGGGTCGCGGGGAACGATTGAAGGGCAACCGATCGAAGATGGATTCATCCTTCCCGCCGTGGGACGCAACGGCACCAAGCCGATTCAGCCCTTCGATGAAGTGTTGAAGTAAGCCCTGATTGGATTGAGATGAGCTTGTGACACGAAGGCCCGTTGCGATTGCAACGGGTCTTCTGTCATTCACGGGATGCGGAGTTTTCGCCACGGATGGTGATGCCTTTAAGCCACGTAGGACGGCCTTTCCAGGCCGTCCCCGATCGGTTTCAGCCACTACGGAATGGAAGCCTCACCCGATGAGAAAGTCGCCCAGCTTCCTTCCTCCAGCCCAAAGACCAGCCGTTCGTCCAGCCCGAGGCAACGCCCCTGGGATGTGGATCGATCTATTTTTGAGGGCTGAAGGCCTGGCCATTCCCGATGTGCGGAGAGTATCCCGAAACGAACGTCCGCCCCGTGGGGGCTTCGGCAGGCTGGATGGGGCCAGGACCAGGGCCTTCAGCCCTGACTGGAGAATGACTGGCCCGTTGGGCCGAAAGAGGGGAGCCTGGACAACTTCCGCCTTGGTGATGCATGAATTTTGCCGTGAGGGCATTAGGACCGGTGGTCGCTGTCGCTCAACCGTCGCTCAACCACCGGCTAATTTCTGAGACCCCTGCCGGGGTCGATCAGCCCAGCGTTTTCTCCATGGAAACGTCAAGGCTGCTTCTTCAGAAGTTCCGGCACGAACTTTTTCACATCGGCCATCGATGTCGTGACCGCAGCCACTGTCCCGTCTCGGTCGATGATCAGAATCGTCGGCAGGGTCACGATCCCGTAGGAGAGGGCGGCTTGGCCTTCCATGCCCCCTTCGTCATAGATGTGCGACCAAGGCACCTTGTGCTGTTGCAGGAATTCCTGGATCGGGGCTCCCGGGTTGTCGAGGCAAACCCCTTGGACCTCGAATCCATGGGCGGCTTGCGCCTTGTGAAGTTCGATCAGCGTCGGCAGCTCCTGGGTACATGGCCCGCAGTATGTCGACCAGTAAGTCACGACCAGCACCTTGCCTCGATGGGCGGCCGGATCGTACTTCCCGCCGCCCAAGAGGGGGCCAGACAGATTGAGTTTCTTCCCCTTCAAGCTCAGCCGGGCAATCGAGCCCTTGGCCCGGGAGGCTGGAACGCTCTCGGGATGATCCGCCAGGATCATCTGATACCACTTCGCCGCCTCGGGAGCCCGCGCACTCAAGTCATGGGTGAGGGCGAGTTGCAGCAAGGCGTCAGGGCGGTCGTCCGCCTTGGGGAAGTCCTCAGCAAACTTTTCGAGCGACTTCAAAAAGTTCTCTTGCACTTTTGGGCGATCAGCATCTGCTACGGCTTCTTGCTGGTCGACCGAATAAGTGGTCAGCAATCGCCTGTACAGCACGAACGGATAGAGCGGATTTTTCGGTGTCTTGGCATATTTCGCCTCCATCTGGGCCAACTCGGCCATCCCCCCGGAATAGGCTCCGATCTGGGTGGCGGCGAAGATCCCTTCAATGAGCTGTCGTTGCCAGCTCTCTTTCTCTTCGGGTGAATCAGAAGCGGCGACCAGCTTGCTGATGTACTGGAACCGCGCAGTGTGGTATTTCTCGACCTCGGCAAGTGTCGCCCCGGCGCCGGGCTGGGCCTGGTCCAGCTTCTGGATCGCTTCGAGGAGGGCCTGGACTTCGGGCTTGAGTCCGCCATTCTGCGCGGTGGCTGCCGCCGGGAGGGGGGCATTGTACTGGAAGAGACTTCCCCCCTCGGCGGTGAACGTCTCCTGGCTTTCCACGGGACGCGGCATGACCGTCAGCTTCCAGGCATTTCCCACGCGGATGATCTCACCCAGGTGGATGGACCCGGTTTCGGTGCCGTTCTGAACAATCGCGATTGCGTTTTCGTAGACGTACAAATCCTGGGTGCTGCGGCCCGCCTCAGCGGGGATCATGTACGGCATCGAGCAGCTGAACTGCATCCACTTGGTGGTCGGCTGGACGACCTTGGAGCCCTTGCGCAGTTCCTTGAGGACATTTTCGGGACCGACCAACCACTTCAGCGTTTCGGCTTGAGCCGTCTTATCCACTCCCACGGCAGTCAGGTCTTCCACCGTCGCGAGAATCGGGGCCAGGATCCGCGCGTCGCCGGTCACGAGAGCCCGCACCGCCTCCATCGAGACCTCTTCGGCGGAGATCACCTTCCATTGATCGATGATCCCGTCCTTGTTGGCGTCGAGGCCCCACCGGGTTCCGCCGCCGTTGAACCAACGGCACTGATCGATACTGACACTGTTTTTGTCCCCGGTCGTGTCGAGTTCGCGGTAGACCTCCATCCCGTCCTTGTAGTAGCGGTACTGGTCGATCGCCTGGTTCCCGTCGGTATCGAGAAACCGCCGGAGGGTCTGCCCCTGTGTCCCGGTCACGAGATAACCATTTCCCTTGCCGACCGTAATCAGCTCGACCTTGCACTTCGGCCAGTCGGCCTTGTCGGGGGTGTCGATCTCGACGGGATGGACGGGACGAAACCCGCCGAGGATCGCATCGGCCCCCGGCGTCGCCGCTTTTTGTGCGAGGGACTGACCACCCAAGAACAGAACCAAGGCGGCGGCAACGATGCCGACTGGAAAGAGTAAATGCCGACGGACCATGAACCAACCCCTCCGTGACGAACGTCCCGCTCGCGTCCCATTCGCGAACCGGCAGTCAGAAGACCGAAAGTCTTCGAAGACCTCGTACGCCTCCTCGATACCTCGTAAATTGTAGGCGGAGTCGCCCGTCCGTCGAAAGACCAAGCGCCCGGTTGTCCTCCCATGGTGTGTGCGTCTCAAACGTCGGTGAATCGTAAAAGGTGCCATGTCGTCGACCCCAACGGGGTCTCGTCGCATAGCCCAGGGTCGGTCGCGCAGCGAAAGACCCTGGGACGACCGGACCGAACAGCCATCAACCCCAACGGGGTTGCGTC
>JAYSVZ010000511.1:0-1523 GCA_043718305.1 Planctomycetota bacterium
GGCAGGTCGACCATATGGCTGCCCAAGTCCGACATCGTGCCGTTGCCAAAGTCCCACCAGCGATACCATTTCGGACCGGGGAAGTAGACCTCGTGGAACGGACGTTCTGGCGCGGGACCGAGCCACAGATCCCAATCGAGGTTCGGCGGGATCGGCGATGAGCCTTCCGGGCGGTTCTGGACCGACACGATGTCGCCGTTGGTTTTGGCGTCTTCCGGAGATTGCAAGCCCCAGGCTCGCCCGACCCACACATGGGCTTCACTGACGGCCCCGATGGCCCCGCCTTGGATCAATTCCACCACGCGGCGGTAGTTTTGCTCGGCGTGAATCTGCGTCCCCATCTGCGTCGCCACGCCCGCCGCCTTGGCAGCTTCGGCGATGATCCGGGCCTCGCGGACGTTGTGCGTCAGGGGCTTCTCGCAATAGACATGCTTCTTCGCTTTCAGAGCGGGCAGCATCGCAAAGGCGTGCGTGTGTTCCGTCGTACTCACGACGACGGCGTCGTACTCCCCGTCCTTCAGCCCGTCATACATCTTGCGGTAATCAGTAAAGGTCTTGGCCCCCTTGACCTTCCCGCTCGCATAGTCGACAGCGTTCCGATTCACATCGCACAGGGCAACCACTGTCTCGCCCAACATCTGTTCCAAGTTGGACCCGCCGCGACCGCCGCACCCGATCACACCGATCTGGAGTTTCTCATTGAGCCCTTGCCCCCGCAGAATCGCGGGAGCTGCCAAGGTCGCCGCCCCCGCAGCGATCGTCGCGTTGAGGAACTGCCGACGAGTGTTGGAAGAGGAGGGACGAGGCATGATGAATCTCCTAAGCGGGTGAGTGCGAACCATCGGAGCGTACTGATCGGAGTGCCTAGTTGTCCAGAAGGGACAGATTTCATGAACCGGGTCGGGGGCATTCGCGGATTGGCGGTAGCCTCATGAATCTCGGTCGCGGAGCGACCGAGCTACGTAGGCCAGTCGCTCCGCGACTGGCATTTCGGGTCACGTCCCACGTTTTAGCACCAGCATCCCGAGCGGTGGAAGATTCAGCACCAGGCTTTGGCCCCGACCGTGGGAGGGGACCATCTCGGTCTGGATCGCCCCGCCATTCCCGACATCAGTCCCGCCGTACCACTTCGCGTCACTGTTGAGAATCTCCCGCCATGTGCCCGCCTCGGGGACGCCGAGGCGATAGCCCTTGCGCGGAACGGGGGTCATGTTGAGGATCACCACGACTTGTTCTTCGGGAGCTGTCCCTTGGCGGGTCCAGGCGAAGACGCAGTTCTGCGCGTCATCGGCGTTGATCCATCCGAATCCGGCGGGTTCCGTATCGAGTTCGTGGAGGGCGGGCTGTTCCCGTTTCACACGATTGAGATCACGGACGTACCGCTGAAGTCCCGCGTGGCGGTCTTCGCTGAGCAAGGCCCAGTCAAGTTCCGAATCGTGGTTCCATTCGCGCCACTGGCCGAACTCCCCGCCCATGAAGAGCAGCGGCTTGCCGGGCGTTGTGAACTGCGCCCCGAGTAATAG
>JAYSVZ010000512.1:0-4359 GCA_043718305.1 Planctomycetota bacterium
AAACCAGAAATGGAGTTACTATTCAGCATTTCCATCGGATGGACATTTTACACTCGACTTCACTAATGACGGTGGTTACCCGTCATACGGAATCAATAACAAAATGAAATGGGATTGGCAGACTCCGTTTTAATCGGTCATACCTTTAACAATCATCTGAGCGACCATATGCGGAGGCCGTAATGTGTAGACACATCACAAAACCGTTGCTTCTGGCCTGCCTACGATACTCTGCATTGGTATTATCAATGGCAATGTCAGGTTGTTATCTGGGAGATGGTGCAACATGGATCAGTGGAACTGTCGTCGACGATTCTGGCGCGGCAGTTGGTCAGGCAACTGTTACTTTAGCACCATCGACGAAGTCACTTCAGCGAACACCAGCTTGGACACAAGTGACCCGGGATGACGGAGCTTTTCAGATCACGCGGTCGCACTCGCCGGTCGCTGGGCAATTTGAGTTGCGTGTGACAAAAGAGGGTTTCGTTCCCTATTCCATGACCGTTGAGGCTGGCGACTCTACGGCGAACAATATCCTTTCTCTAAAGCGTGTGGAACCCAAGGTCCCGATAAGTCAGGCTGTGCCTGATCGATCCACTGAGTGAACATTTTGCGTTGCGCTCAGTTGGGTTTGTACCGAATCTCCCCTCTCGATCATGAGGCACACTCGAGTTATAATAATTTTCATGAGTCCCGGTAGTGCCTGATCGCTCCGCTGAGTGAATGTTTCGCGTTGCACTCAGTTGGGTCTGCACTGAATCTTTCCACTCGATCACGAGTCACGCTCGGGATACAATTCCTCTCATGCCTCTCTTTCACCTCCTCCGTTCTCGTTCCCCAACTGTCCAGCGACTTCGCCGGGGTGGATGGGTGGAAGTGGCGTCTCCGCGAGCGAGGCGAAGGTTCGACTCGTGGGCCACGTACGACACGACCGTCAACGGGCTGATCACATCGTACTGGAACGACGAGGCATCATCCGATGCCACGAAGACCGAGTCGATCAACGCGGCGGGGGTGACGTGGGGCGATGCGATGGCCTCGGCTTGGACCGCTTACGACAACGCGGCAGCCGCAGCTTCGGCTCAGCAGACTTTGGACGATGCACAGTCGGCGAGCGATGCTTGGCACGATATTCATGCGGCGTACACGGTGAAGCTCAATGCGGATGCCGCGGCGGGGAACGCTTATACGCAGGCGTCGATCGATGCGGAGTCGAGCTTCTACACCACGGTCGTGCCGGAGTGGGTCACGTACTCGGACGCGATGACCGATGCGAGTACCGCCCATTCGGTCGCGGGGAACAATGCCTATGCCGCTGCCGTCGGTCGCTGGGCGAGCGCCGAGGGTGGTCCGTTCTCAGCCTTCACAGCCGCGATCGAAGCGGCAGAGGCAGCTCACGATAACGCGATGGTGGAGGCTTACGGTGTGCGGCTCAAGGAGCTTTCGAATCCAGCTCGTCCGGCTATTGAAGAGTTGATACCAACCTATTACGACTTGCCTGAGAATCAAAACATCGATCATCTGCGGGCAAGTTTCTTCGATTTGAAGAAACAAGCTGCGGCGGGAGTGGATGGCAATCTTACCGGGTAAGCTGACTGTGTCCGTGTTCGCCTTACGGACGATTGGCCGCTGTTTTTGTGGTGGGCGAAGCTTGTGGTGGTTCGGGGATAAACTGGTAGTGGCCGTGGCTGTCGCTGGCGATTTCTTGCAGGTTTTCTTCGCCTTCGCGACCGCCGAAGCCAATCGTGTCGATGGGGATCAATTCGTGGTTGGCCTCGCGGACGGCTCGAACGCAGCGGTGGGAGAAGTCGCCATCTGTCAAGAAATAGATCCGATCGGGTCGCAGCCGTAGAGCCATCAGTAAGGCGGCTTCCGGATCGGTTTGGCCGTTGGCCTTGGTCTTGAAGACCCATTCCATCAGCGGGCGCGAGATCGAGGGATTGGGCGCGATAAGACCCGGAGCGGGCATCGGAATTGGCTCGGTATTAAAGAAGATCACGAAGAATCGCTGATCGGTGGTCATTCGCCCGACTGCGTTTAGCAATTCGATTTTGACTCGGCCCAGGCGGTTCTTGGCCTCTCCGGGGTAGGGGTAGTTCATACTTCGTGAGGCATCGACCACAAAGACAATCTTTTCACTGCCGATTTCGATCCCAAAGAACCCTTTGCCGACTCCATCGCCAACCCCGTCGCCGATTCCATTTCCAATCCCGCCCCCGCCGTTCCCGGTCTCACCGATCATTTCGGAGAAGCCGCTGTCGGTTCCGGGACTCATTCCCAGTCCGACTCCTTCGATGGTCGCAACTTGGACTGCGGTGCCCGTTGGCGCATCGGACTCGGCGAAAGCTGCTAGGTTCAAGGGAGATCCGCCGCCCGAATTGTTCGGCAGCGCCGAAGGGGTCACGAGTAAGGGAGGCGGGGCTGTCGAGAGGGGGGTGTCGATCGTGTTTGCGATCAGGTTATCGATGGGGGTCCGAGGGGGGGCCTCCATTGCGATGACTGACAATATGCTCATCAAGGTCAATTGGACCACAAGGGATACCCCGATCGAACTCCAATTTGAGGAGGGGCTGGGTTTCGCGAGTGGGTGAAGGGCAGACACGGCAGCAATTGTCCCCATCGTCGCGACAGGCAGTGCGCGAGACCTCTCTATCATCGACGCGAATCGGCAAGGCTCGTCAGACGTACACATACAAGTCGCACAACCGCTACAACCGGAATGTCGGTCGCGGAGCGACCGAACTACGTAGGCCAGTCGCTCCGCGACTGGCATTTCGCGAGAGACCGCCAATCGGCGAATACACCCTCACCCAATCCCGGCGTCAAGTGCTGCTATTCCACGGTCCACCGGTTCTCTAAGATGCGCTCGAAGGACTGTTCGCCACGGAGGGGTGGGGGGACCGCATGTTGCAGTACGATTTCGAACAGAGCGTCGGCTACTGGATCACGATGGCCACGCAGTCGATGCGGCGGGCCATGAGTCTTCGGCTGGCCGAAGAGCAGATCACCGTTCGGCAGTGGGAAGTGCTGGCATGGCTGGCGACCAACCCCGAGTTGTCTCAGAACCAACTGGCTGAGCACATGGGGATCGAGCCGCCGACACTGGCGGGTGTCGTGAACCGGATGGAGCGGGATGGCTGGATTGTGAAATCGAACTGCGAGGACGATCGGCGGCGATGCCGGTTGACGCCGACTGACAAGGCCGAGGAAATCTGGGCTCGCGCGGTGACCTTGTGCCATGAAGTGCGGGCGATCGCCATCGCGGGGGTCACCCCCGAAGATCTCGAAACGTTCAAACGAGTCTGTGGTCGGATTCGGGAAAATCTGGGGCCGGTGGCTCCAGAACCCTCGCCATTGGCGGAAGAGTGCCCCGACAGCGATGCGGTGCGCCGAGAGATGAATGTGTTGCGTTCGATGTAACGGGCGGTTCATCACAGTGATCACGAGTTTGGAATGAGTGGAAGATGACGACGCAACGAACAACGATCCGGGTCGCTCGCTCGCTTCTCGGGCTGGCTCTGATGAGTTGCCTTTGGTCGGGCTGTCGCAAAACGGCGGGAGGGGACGCACCCCCGGGCGGTCCGCCCAAGATGGCCTCCAAGATCCGCGTGGCCCTCGTTGTCGAGGAGGAGATCGCTCCTGAAACGATCGTCGTGGGGACCGTTGTCGCCCGGCGGACGAGCCAGGTCGCCAGCGGCTCCGAGGGAAAGGTCGACGAGTTCTCGGTCCGTGAGGGTGATCTGGTCGAGGCCAATCAACTCCTCTCGACACTGAACATGGTGACGACCGACCTGGGGATTCAAGAGGCGGAGAAGCTCCTGCAAGAGCGGCAGTCGTTCCTGGAAGAAATGGAAAAGGGAACCCGTCCCGAGGTGGTCGCCGAAGCCAAGGCCCGCATGGAAGCGAGCGAGGTCACGATGCGGATCACCAAGGACAAGTTCGATCGCAGGCAGCGACTCGTCCGCGACAGCGGAGGCACCCGCGACGAACTGGATGATTCCCAGGAGAAGGCCGAGGCCGCGCAGAAGATGTATGCAGCTGCCAAGGCCAACCACGATCTCGCCATCGCCGGGGCTCGTGAAGAAACAATCGTCCAGGCCAAAGCCCGCCGCGATGCTCAGAAGGATCAGGTCGAGTTCCTCAAGGCCGAAAAAGAGAAACGCCTGACGCGGGCCCCGTTCGCCGGAATCATCGTCGGCGAGCATACCCAGCGCG
This sequence comes from Planctomycetota bacterium, assembly GCA_043718305.1. Taxonomy (GTDB): domain Bacteria; phylum Planctomycetota; class Planctomycetia; order Planctomycetales; family Planctomycetaceae; genus TH-plancto1. The sequence continues at coordinate 4,216 of JAYSVZ010000512.1, forward strand.
GCCAGTGGCTCTCGAAGGGGGCTCTCGTCGTGACGCTGGCGGACATCCTGGAAGAGGTCCACGTCATTACGAACGTCGATGAACGTGACCTACCCAACCTGCAAATCGGTGCCGAAGTCCCCGTCGAAATCGACGCCACAGCTC
>JAYSVZ010000513.1:0-14137 GCA_043718305.1 Planctomycetota bacterium
TTCGCCGCCCGCCACCTCATCCAAGACTCGCCCCTCTCGGATCGCCGCTTTCATTTCCTGATGCCGCTGCACGAGGGAATCCATCTTCCCCGGCTCGGCTGTGACCCCCGGAGTATCGAAGAGTGTCCACGCCGCCACCACCAGGATGACCGCGACCAGACTGACGAGCAAAGTGTGTCGTTTCATGGGCAACTCCCCAAGGAGAATAGAGGGTGATTTCGTGCGAGGGACGGTGTTCGATCGAATTCGAGGCAGACGTGAGGGATGCCTTCGGGGACTGCCCGATGTCTACCTATAGAGGCGAAAGTATCCTACACGATCTTTATGAAAAACGAATGAGTGAGGAGAGGAGGGCGTTACGCCTGGGCTATTGTCGGCGATTTCTCCCAAATCACTGGCGCGACGTGACTCGTGAGCGGAGCGTGGCCGGTCCACACGGTGCCACGAAGACAGCGAAGCGCTCCGCAAAGCCTTCGCGTCGCAACGAAACGGGTTACTGTGTGATTTGGGCGACCGCTCCCCAATCCACGAAACACTTTTCGGCGAGACTGCGGTGGTAGCCTGCCTGTTCATCCACTCCCATCTGGGCGTGCAAGCGCGAGGCGAGTTGGTGCGCCATGGCCTGCACCTGACGATACCCATGCTCGCCCGCCGAGCGAATCGCGGCATTGAAGGCCACCGCTGCGGCAGTGCCGTCTCCGTTCAGTCGCGTGAGTTCACCGGCGAGCAGGTGCGACTTGTGTTCAAAATTGTGCGGGCACCGCTGAGCCCAGCCCGCGAAGCGTTTGGCGGCGGAACGCAGTCCCCGCAGGTAGCCGTACCGCTTCCAGCCGGTCGACCGCTCGGCCTGAGCGGCCTGAATCAGTCCGGTCAGGAAATAATGCTCCGCGGCATGCAACATCCCCGGCGATTCCTTGAGGTACTTGGCCGAAATCTGCGAGGTCGCGAGAGCCGCATCGTACTCCTGCCAGAGGTACTGCGTCAGCATCTTGTTGATGTAGTAGAAGTGCGCGAAATGCCGCGACCCGTACTGGCTCAAGCTGGACACGTACTCGTCTTCTTGGAACGTATCGGTGCTGAAAGTGGACTTGTTCAGTGTCCGACTGCGGAGGTTGCGGATCGCCTGACGCACGGAGCGGATGGCCCCGATCGGCTCGCGGAGATTCAGCGGCTTGAGGAACTCCATGAACCGGTCGGACTCGTTCCAAATCTCCGGCAACGACACGCCACGCATGAACAGACTCTGGATCGTCGCCGCACACGCACACCCCGTGTGAAACAGATCTCCCGTCGCTCGGCCCGAGTCATACGTCGTCCGCCACAGCTCTTCCGCCTCGGTGGCAGGACGCATCCAACTGGTGCCGAAGTAGCCGACCACGAACGAGACCTCGGGCCGCTGCTTCTCCTGCTGATACTTGTCGACGATGGAGAGCGCGAGCCGACCATAGTCGTACCCCACCGGATGATTCCCCAGCACGCCGCCCTGGAAAATCGACCCGAACACCATCCAGCCAATCGCACAATCGGGAGTGGTGCCATGCTTCAAACAGAGGTTGACCACCTTCGTCGACACCGCCACGCACAGCTCCGGACGGACTTGATACGCCGCCTTGGCACAGGCGTTGATGATTCGCACAGCCTTCTCCAGCCGGGCATCTTGCATGGTTGGCAGATTCACGAGGTCCGCCGTCAACTTGCCCCACAGTCGCCATTTGGCTTTCACGAAGTCGACAATGAACAGAGGAGGCACAAACCCAGCGGGCAGCGAGACGCCGAACTCCTTGGCCCCTGCTCGACCTTGAGCATAGGCTTCAGGGAAGCGGGCCATGTCGGTGAAGTAATGCACCAGCCGCTCGTGAGCGTTGACCTTGTCCTCGTCGCTGTCCGCCAGCCGCACCGCATGCTTAGAGAACTCCTCCGCCCGGTCGAAGGCCAGCTTCTCCAGGGCCAGTTGGGCGGCTGCCGAGTAGAACCGTCCGGCCTTTTCGAGTTGCAGCGAGCCTTCCAAGTGTCCGGCGATCGTCTCGGGATTCGCTTCGCCGCCGCGTTCGAGGGTCTCGGCGAGCTGGCTGTGATGGGCTTGCCGCGTGGGGGCGTCGAGGTGGTTCACCACCGACTCGCGAATGCGGTCGTGATACGCTTCGATCTCGGCCTGCATGCCGGGGCCGCTACTGCGCACGAACCGCTCGGTGCGGAGTTTCGCCAGCACGCGCGGGGAGACGCCTTGCAGCCGCGCCGCCTCCAGCACATTCTTGAGCGGGATCGGTTGGCCCGAGACCGCGATGACGTGCATCAGCTTCTGAGCCTCATCGGAGAGATGCGTGATGTGCCGCCACAGGACATCATCCAGCCCGCCACCCGCGACCGAGGCCAAGTCCTGTCCCGAGTTGACGTGCCGGGCCAGTTCCATCACGAAGTAAGCACTGCCGCCCGACTGAGTGACGATCTGATCGGCCATCTGCTCGACCTGCGGCACATCGTCCCGCAGCAGGCTCCTCGCGAGTTGGCGGGTCTCGCTCGATGTCAGCGGGTCGATCCGTAGTTCCTTCCAAAGCGTGGTCGATTCCAGCGTTTCCCCTCCAGCACGCTCGACCGGGCGGGCGGGATGGCCAAAGGAGTCCATGCCTCCGCGTGAGCTGTCATCTCCGTCGATGGGGACAACGGTCGGTTTGGTAGTCGTGGGCTGTGCCTGGAGTCTCGGTCGCTTTTCGGTCGCCAGCAATTCCTGGAGGCAGGCACTGGAGTCGGCATATTCGCTGCGGTAGGCGACGAGGAGCAACATGCGTGGCGGCTGGTCTCCGCTGAGCAGGTGAGACAGCAACGCCGCGCTGTCGAGGTCGCCCCATTGCAGGTCGTCGAGATAGACCACCAGCGGGCGATCGCTGCCGATGTTGAGTAGCAGTTGGCGAAAGGCGTCGAACGCCTGCCGACGCAGTTCCTGCAGGTCGCTGGTGACGACCTGTTTCTTGCTGAGGGACTTGATGGAGGAGATGCGGTTCAGAACCGGGAAAATCCGAGCCAGCGCGGTGATGTGCGTGGGGGGGAGTGACTCCAGTGGCTTCGGATTGGCTCGCAGGTATTGTGTCACCGCGTCGATCAACGAGTCGACCCCCTTGAACGGCACCGATTCCTGTTCGTAGCAGCGACCAGTGAGTACGACGGTTTGGTGCCGATCCGCGAGTTCGTCGAGGAAGTGCTGGATCAGCGTGCTTTTTCCCGCCCCCGAATGTCCATGCACGCGGGAGACGACCGTCCGCCCGGACTGGACCTGTTGAAACGAGTCTGCCAGTTCCGCCAGATGCCGTTCGCGACCCACAAACAGCAGCGACTGTGTCAGCGGTTGGCCGTCCTCTTCGGCATCATCCCCGCCGAAAAAGGCGGCGATCTCATCTCCTGATGGGCGTTCCTCGGGAATCCGCTTGAGCAACCGCACACACAGGGCCTTCAAATCCGCGGGGATCCCGTCGGCAAAGAACGACGGGTCGGGGGCGTCATCGTGGATCTTGCGTTGCAGCAGTTCCAACGGATTCCCGGTAAAGGGCCGCCGCCCGGCCAATGCCTCAAACAGCATCACTCCCACCGCGTACCAGTCGGTGGCTTCCTTCAGCGGCAACCCTTGGGCCTGCTCGGGTGACATGTACGCCACGGTCCCGGCGATCTCGTTCCGCACGCCCTCGACTCGCTTCGCCGACAGTTCCGCGATCAACCCGAAGTCCAGCAGCACCACATTTCCAGTGTTCGACACCAGGGCGTTCGCGGGCTTCAAATCGCGATGCAACATTCCCGCCCGGTGCAGACCCCGCACTCCCGACACCAGTTGCCGGAATGCCTCGCGCAGCCGTGGGTAGTTTCGCACCGGATCGGACATGCGGATGCGACGCGGCTCCGATCCACTTCCCGCAGCCACATTTGACTCGGAAGCCTGCGCGGAGGACTCCCCGGTGACGGGGGCAACCAGCCCCGTGACCGTGCAGTCGAACCCCGCTTCGGGAACCTGACCGACAATCGTTTGGAGGGTCGGGTCTTCGAGCGGGGGGGACGGAGTTTCGGCAGCTGAGGATTCTCGCTCCGGCAGGCCGACGACCGTCGTCTCGTGAACCGATTCCAGTTCCGGCAAACCGATCACGGTGGGCGTGATCACATCTTCAAACTCAGCCGACGATACTGGTTCTGGGACAGGTGGCGGTGCTGTGGAACCCACCGACACCACCGGCTCCAACCGTTCCGCTGTGTCCCCCGCGATCCACGACGCAGTCGCGTCCTGGGAGACCGAAGAGTCCAGTAGCTTCGAAACTGAAACGGAGGGAGCCTGTCCGGGCTGGCTCGAAGATCCCCCGGTGTGGGACGGGTCTGGCGCAGCTTCCAGTCCCAGCAGATACTCGTGGAAGTCGACCGCCCCTTCGACCAGTTCCATCACGAAGAACCACTGGTCGTTCTCACAAATCAACTCGTGCATCCGAATCAGGTGAGGATGCACCAACTCCGAAAGCGAGCGAAACTCCTGCTTAAATTGAAAGATGGCGGTCGGATCGACCTGCTTGAGCGTCTTCAGAGCCACAGGCTGTCCGGAATCTCGGTCCAGCGCCAGATACACAATCCCCATGCCCCCGGCACCCAACTGCCGCTGGATCAGGAAACGCTCCGTGCCCACGAACTGCTCTGGATCGGTCATCACCATCCACATGCCCCCGATTGCGGTTGAGCTCCCGGAACCCTCTCGCCGATGGACTTCTTGCCAGAGTATAGTCAGCAAGAGTAAGCGATTCCATGTCTGTCATCGGGTGCCACGATACAAATAGACACGTCTTGTGGAACCTGACAAAGTCGCCGGATTCTCCGAGTCCGGTGGTTCGGCATCCCTGACACCGGTGACGCTCGAAGCTCAAGAAGGACGGCTTCGAGCGAATACGGCGATCCGGGAACATCTTTCATGATGGGGGATCACCTCCATCGGATTCGGAGAATCCGGCGACTTTGGGTGAGATCAGCCTGGAGTGGGCGAAACTCGATGTGCTTCGCCCACTCGCTGCTGGTTGATCGCTGTCAGCTAAAACTTGTGCACATATCGCAGGTTCAGATGGAACCCTTCCGGACGGTTGCGGGCATCGGTTTCCCAGTACAAATTGCAGAACACATGCTGCGTCTGGGAGAAACTCAGAATGGCCCCCGGCCCGATGCCCAGCACCTGCTCGCGTGATCCAGCCACATTGAGTCCGTTCACCTGGGCATCACTGGTCTGCTTCAAATAATACCCGTTCACACCCACACGCAGCATCTTGGGGATGACCTCATGCTCGGCGGCAAAGTTGATGTGGAACGCGTCGCCCGCCTTGGTGCTGGTGGTTCCCGGAGGTGCCAGCACCCATGGGTCATTATTTTCCGCACACCACAGATAGTGAGCTCGAAAGGAGACTGTGTCCTTGGGGGTCAGGAACGCCGTCCCCGCCCAGTAGGGATTGAACGAGAAGAAGTTCGATCCAGGATTGATCAGGTTCTTCGAACTGTACTGACCCGTCGGGAGATTCATCTGGGCTTCGACGCGATGCACGAACAATGGACCGTTGTCGCCCATGATCGGATCAAACTGGATGGCAGGCCCGATCAGAATGTCCCCCAGCCCTCCATTGGCGGCTGTGATCGGCACCGGGGCTGCGAAGTCGAGGTCCGCCGACATGGCCGGGATAATCACATCCAGGGCGGGCTTGCCGGGAATCACCAACGGCCCCATCTCCAACTCGGTATCCCACATATAAATGAACTGCGACAACGAGACCCAGATATCGAGTTGGGGATTCGGGAGCGGCAACGCCGCCCCATCCGCACCTGTAATCTTACCCGCCGTGTAGTAGTTCACATATTGAGAGTAATACAATCCCGGCCCCGCTGGAGGAGCCCCGTCCAGGAAGCTGGTATACCCCAGATTCACCGGTGGTAGATTCTGCGGAGATTGTCCTTGGGCTGTGGTGCTGATCCCCGTGACCAGTAGGACACAGATGATCGAGGCGATGTGAACTGCACGCATGGGATCCCTTTTGCGACGTGTGTGACGGGAGCGCAAGCGGGAGATGGAGTGAATACACCCCACACCCCGTCATGGTCTCAGTGCTGGTTATCGTCCCTGATCTTTCGAAGTCGATACGTGATCTCAGGGATTCCACAATGAGTCACATTGACTTTTCTGCCATTAACGGTTGTTCAAGTATCTGGAAAGTCATCGGTGATTACTGCCGAATGCTGGGCGATCTGTCTCATTCTCATCCGAATTCAGACCCTGCCGACACAGCACTCAGAACGTATGGGAGGCGACTGGTCGCGAATTGGGTTGGAGCCCGGACGTGGATTGCCAACAGTGCCATTCGGACGGACAACGCCTGGCACGGGATTGCGGATTTCTGACGAGGGACGGATTCGAACGGGCGATGTCCCAGTGTTGGGTTGTCGACCTGTGTTGGGTCGTGTGAATGAAGGCGAGCGATTGATCGGAGGTTGCCGGGTGATTGATAAAGGTGATTGATAAAGGGGTCAGGAACCTTTTACGGTCTCTTCACCTGCTTCCTTGTCTGAAACGGTTCCTGACACCTTCGTTTCCCTGACACCTTCGTTTCCCCCGGCTTTGGGCAACCCGGCTCTGGGCAACCAGGCGGCTCTGGGCAACCCGACGGCTTGCTGCGCTCGCTGGGCGATTTCGGAGAAATCGCCGACAATGGGGGTGGAGCAGAGTGGGTTGGTACTTGGCCCTCACCCTTGGCCCCTCTCTCGGGGGAGAGGGGAGTCGAGCGGCGGGGTGGGTGTGCTGACCGGAGGGGACGGGCAGGATTGCCCATCCTACATTTGAGGACGGGCCAAAGGGGCCCGTCCTACGGAAGAAGTCGGCCGCATTGAGCACAGACATTGAGCCCCGGGTTTGTTCGGGGTCGAGGTTGCTGGTATCTTGCCCCGATCTGTTCGAATCGGCCCGTGGGATCGGCTTCCAGACCGTTATTCTTCCCAGGCAGCAACTGGAAGGATGTCATCCTGGAAGCCCAGCTCTCGGCGAGATTGTTCATTCACCGCTCGCGTGGGCGATCGTTTTTCAGGAATCCCAGTGTCCAGTTCACCAGACTCCGTACCGGGAGCCTCGTCAGCGGAGCCTTCCGCGCGCGTGGCTCCCGAGGTTGTGCCACCGGTTGAGACCCCAGCGTCCAGCGAGGTTCTGCCCGAGTATGAGCCGCTGACCCCGGAGCTTGTCGAGGACGAGGCGGTTCGCGGCGACTTTGTGATTCGCTGGGCGACCGTGTTGTTGGCTCTGCTCTTCGGTTGGACGCAGATTGACGACACGTCGCTCCTGGTCCGGATTCGGAACGGTCGCGAGCATCTGCTCCCGTTTGGCCATGACACCTTTTCGGCGACGGCGGGGGATCGGACTTGGTCCAACCTGGCTTGGCTGTCCGATCCGATTCTGGCGGTTGCCTACGCTGCCGCAGGGGCGACTGGGCTGACGATCTTGGGGGCGTTGACAGCGGCGGGTGCCTTCTGGTGCTTGTCGCGGACGAGCCTTAAGGGGGTTTCCACATGGTGGAGTTCGGCTTGTGCGGCGGCGGGAGCGGTGGCGGTCTTTCCGCAATTGACGCCCGGGCCCACCAGCGTGACTCTGCTCGGCGTGGCGCTTTTGTGCTGGAAATTGCATCAGTGGTCGGAAGATCGCCAAGCGACTTTCTGTTGGCAGATTCCGGTCCTCATCGGGGTTTGGGCGCAGCTCGACACGCGGGCTTGGGTGGGTCCGCTGTTGCTGTTGGCCTATGCAGCGAGCTGGGTCGGCCTGCGCGGATCGGAAGGTGGTGATGCCGCGAATAAGGCGAGGGCACTCTGGAAAATGGCGGGCCTCGGAATCGTGGTTATGCTGCTGCACCCGTTCCATGTTCATTCCCTGCTGGCCCCCTACACCGCGTTCACGGTGGAGTACCCGGAACTGCGGGCGTACAAGGTCGTCGATTGGCCATCGGCCTGGCAATGGTATCCGCTGGCCTCGGAAGAGTTCCGGCAACTGATCGACCCCTTCGCGATGACGGGTATTGGGCTGTGCGGAGTGGCGCTGCTGTCGATGGGATTGAATTTCAAGCGACTCGCTTGGGAGTGGATGTTGCCGTGGGTCGCCGTGGTCGGGCTGTCGGTGGTGAGTGGGCATTTCCTTCCGATCGCCGCGATCGTGAGTTGTGTCGTGGCGGGGATTAACGGGCAGCGTTGGTATCAGGCGAGTTTCCGCCAGGCGTACACTACCGATCTGCTGCCGCTGCTCTGGAATCGAGGCGGGCGAGCGATCACCGTGATCGGGATGCTGTTGCTGGGGCTGTTAGCCAGTAATGGGATGTTGATGGGGCGCAATGGGCGCCGGGTCGGGGCCGGGTTCTCTCCGCAGCTCAAAGCCAACATCGAAAGTTCCGAGAAGATCGCCAAGGAGTGCCATTCTCTGGAAGTTTTCAACTTTCGCATCGAGCAGGGGGACGTGCTGATCTGGGCCGGATTGAAGCCGTTCTCGGATCGCCGCGTGAGCCTCTATGCGCAGGGGAGCGAGAACCTGCTCAAGCTGCATCGCGACTTGCGGCCCGCCTTGTTGAAGGCGAAGGGGAAGGTCAAGGATCGCGATCGACCGGACCTTTGGAAGCCAGCTTTTGAAAAGTATCACATCCGGCATGCGATCCCCCGTTTGTCGGGAAGCATCGATCACTACGCGACACTCGTCGATATGTTCCGCCCCGAATGGACGCTTTCGAGCGTCCAGGCGGGGGGAGCGCTGCTGTCGCGAACCGAAACCACGGGGGATGCGGCTTACACGAAATTCCTGAAGGATCACCCCTCGGTCGATTTTGTGAAGGATGCCTTTCGGACCGAGGCCCCGAAGTCGCCGCCATGTGACGGGCAGTGGCTCTGGCCCCGGCGTGTGACGGTTTACGATCAATACCTGTGGCGTCCGCAATCGACACTCAGCGAATCGTTGCAGTTGGCCAAGCACGAGCAGCAACTGGTGGCGTTGATGTCGAACGACCCCAGTTCGATCCCCTCGACAACGGCCCTGGCGATGTCGGCCTTTCGCCATTGCCGAGCGGGGATCGCCCTCGACCCGCAGTCCGCCGAGGGGTACGGCATCATGGCCCGCTCCGCCTTGCACCTGCACCGGATCGATTCCACGATTGCCGGAACTTTTCGAGCGAATTACCAGGAACGATTCTGGCTCTACCAGGCTCTGAGTGCGTTCCATCACGCCTTGAAGCTCGATCCGAGCAGCGTGCCCAATCATGCCGAACTGGGATCGCTGATGCTTCAGCAGGGGCGCGTCGATCTGGCTCGAATGCATCTCCAGGAAGTCTACCGCCTCTCGGGGCAGTACTCATTCCTTGATAAGTCACAGCCCGGTTTCAAGGACGCGGAAAAGAACGGCAAAGAAGTAATCGAGCAGATGACCAAGCACATCACGCAGGTCGAAACGCAGATCCGTGAACAGATGAAGCAGGGGGCTGCCCGGGCCGAAATGGTCGGGTTCGCCCTCCAGATGCAATGCCCGCTGCTGGCCCTCAAGTTGCTGGAGGAAGACAAAACGGTGATCACCAAAAGCCCCGAGCTACAGATCGCTCACGCCCAGCTTCTGTTGACCTGCGGGCGACTGGAAGAGGCGTTAACCGCGATGGGCTCGCTGATCCAGATGATGCCGGAACGAGGCTACGAAGCGTCCCAGCCGATGGGAAGCGAACTGCGGAATGACTTCGCGATGGCCTCGCTGGCGATCGGAGACAACATCGAGGCGGAGACCCGCTTGCGGAGCGAGGCCGAGCTGATTCAGTTACGAGCGGTGTTTGAACTGCTGGATGCGCCCTCGACCTCCGCCCGTCCGGCGCTGTTCAAGGACTTGCTTCCGGCCACGCAATCGCTGCTCGGTGTTCAGGCCTTAGTGAGTGTTCCGGATCGCTGGGCTTCAACGGAATTCATGATGGTCCAGTCGGAGCTTTCGACATGGCGGAATGGCTACGCCAAGGACCGGCTGGAGAAGATTCTGAAGGCTGAACCGAATACGAGCCTGCGGCCGATGGTCGAGTTTTACCTGACGATGCTGACCGGGAAGCCAGCGGGACAACCCGTCAAGGCCGCTGCTGAGACATCCGAGGTGGTTCCCGAGAAGACCGAGAACCCTGCGGAACCCGTGACCACCGCGCCCGCAGCCCCGGTAAGTCCCGGGGAGCCGCCGCAGGCTCCGTAAGGCGAGCGGCCAGAAGACGTCTTCCAGTAGGACGGCCTTTCCAGGCCGTCCCGAGCGAACGCGTGACTCACGAATGGCTGGTGGTGTCGATCGTGAGGTTAGTGTTCGTGCGAGGACGGGCAGGAATGCCCATCCTACTGTAGGACGGCCTTTCCAGGCCGTCCCGAGCGAACGCGTGACTCACGAATGGCTGGATTGTGAGGTTGGCCTTCGCTCTGGGACGGGCAGGAATGCCCGTCCTACGGGGATCGTATTTCTCGCCGCACGCCTAATCGCATCGACACGCTCACAGTTCACAAAGCCTGACCGTCAAGGAAGCCCTCCCCGCGATCATGGACCTCCTCAAGATCATCTTCCTCGGTATCCTTCAAGGGATCACCGAGTTCCTGCCCGTCAGCTCCGATGGCCATTTGGTGATTGCCGAGTCGCTCTTGGGGGAAAAGCTGGAGAGTGCAGCACTCAATATTGCGCTGCATGTGGGGAGTCTGGGGTCGATCCTGGTCGTCTACCGGGACCGCATCGCGCGGCTGGTGACGAACAAGAAGGTCTTCGTCTCGGTGGTGATCGCGACGCTCCCGCTGGTGGCGGTCGGGGTTCCATTGAAGCTGCTGCTCAAGGTCTTGGAGGACAGTCCTTACAATCCGATCATGGCCGGTTTCGGCCTGTTCGTGACGGCGTTTTACCTGCTGCGATCGCAACGAATCACGGGCGGGCAGGGGACTCTGGAAGAGGTCACCCCGAAGCAGGCCCTGCTGGTGGGTGTCCTCCAGGCGATCGCCGTGGCCCCCGGGATTTCGCGATCCGGCGGAACGATCTACGCCGGGCTGCGGGGGGGCCTTTCGCGGCAGACCGCCGCGGACTTTTCGTTTCTGATCGCGATCCCGGCGATTCTGGGAGCAACGGTGCTTTATGCGAAGGATATTGCGGAGTCGGGAAGCGGCGGTCTTTCGCCGGGGTTGTTGCTGTTGGGAGCGGCGGTCTCTTTTGTGACCGGGGTGTTCGTGTTGCGGTGGCTACTGAAGATCGTGGTGGGTGGGGATTTGCGACGATTCGCGTGGTACTGCATCGCTCTGGGAACCGTGGTGGTGGTCTGGCAAGGAACCTTGCTTCTGGGAACTCCGGGAAAAATGCCTTGAATTCAGGTGCAAGCGGCGATTCGGTCGGCTATAGTCCCTCCAGAGATGCGGAGTGCATCTTACGGAGGGCGGCGATTTCTTGATTTTCGGGGGCGTGTTCACAACCGTGAACATTCCCTCGACCGGCAGACTGAAGAATCTCAGGAACTGATGGATTAGGGGTTTGCGTCAACGATTGACGGTACTCATCAAGAAACAGCAGCCCAGCGCGGGACGTGATTTTGAACTGGCTCTAAAGGGTTACACTGAATGCAGGTTGAACTCAATCGACTGATTGCCAAGCTGGTCGAACGACTCGTTCGCGACTCGCAAGAGGACGCTGGACTCCAGTCAGAACTGCGGAACATCGCGGTCTGCCTCCTTGATGCGACGAAGGGGGGCGGACCCATTGTGGGCAGCCTGCCCCGTTCAGCGCCGCGCGATGAGGAGCCGCCTACGTTCCGGCCACGCGACTTTAGCCCCCCTCGGGACGATGACCCCTCGGCGGTGCGGACCCCCGGGCGAGCCGGGGCCATGCCGGTCAACGATGGTGATCTGCCGATGATTGAGACGCGCTGCCGTCTCAAGCGAGAATCACTGCTGTGGGCCATCGATCGCCGGGCTTTGCTCGACCGCCGGGCGGACTACCAGACGGAAATCTCGCCGGTCGATCGCGAACTGATCCGCCGGGCCAAGGAACTGCCCGATTGTTACCTGTGGATGCTGTCGTCCCAGTGGCGACCGCCCGAGAATCCACGCCAGCTCGAAGACCTCGCCGAGTGCTTCGAAAACATGGCGGCGGCGACCTCGCTCGCCCGGCGGCTGCTGGCTGACGAAACGCGTGACCGTTCGGTCTTCGAACGAGCCCTCGATCTGTTGGCGGAGGCCCAGTCCGCCGTGCGGATGGGTGTTTCGCAGGTCAATGATTATTGGGACTTCGACCAGAACGCCGTCTTCCGCTGGCTGCGCGGCGTGGCTGCTCGTGAACACATCCTCATCAAGCGGCACATGCGGCTCGATGACCCGGCTGATCCGTCGCGGTGGGCTGATCTGCAATCGCGGATCGGGGCTTTGGAGTCGGACACGCTGAACCGCGATGAGCGGAATGCCGAACGTGAAAAGCTCTTCGCGATCCTTCGCGCCAATGTCGACCAGATCAAGAATCTGGACGGCGAAGAAGAGGGCGATGAAACCTGGCGGGAAGTCGCCGAAGGGGTCGAAAGCCTCCTCAAGCTCGGCGTGGCCCCCGGCAGCCGCGAACTCTACGAACTGTTCGAGACCGTCCTCGACGCCGCTCCGATTATCGAAGACCACCCGGGCTTCGAGCGCGTCTTGGAAGAGATCGAACGCCGTGTCGACGCGGGCGGATTCCCGGTGGAAGAGCCTGTCGAAGAAGATGACGACCTGGATGATCTCGGCGACGACCTCGACGACGACGATGATGACGACGATGATGACGACGATGACGACGACGATTCGGATGTCGAGGACGAGGAAGAAGAAGAGGAGGAAGCAGAAGTTCCTGCTCCTCGTCGGACTCGCCGCGCTGCGGTTCCCGTTCCACGCTCTCGCGTCGCAGCCGTCAAACCGGCTCCCGTCGAAGAAGATGAAGTGGACGAGGAAGCCTTCGACGAAGATGCGGAAATCATCGAAGTCCGCAAGCTTCTGAAGGGGCGCACTGTGGTCTTCGCCGGTGGCGAGCGACGGGCCGATGTGGCTGAGGCGATCATTGATGGCTTTGGCTTGGCGGGCCTGACTTGGGTTGCCTTGCGAGACGATGAGTCGCTCGACCGCCTCGAAGAGGAGATCGACGAGACCGACCCGGCTCTCATCCTGGTCGGTGCCCGAGGGATCAGCGTGACACTTAAGAGCGTTCAGCGGATCTGCACCAACGCCGAACGCCCGATGGTCAAGCTGCCGCATGCCTACAGCCCGGACCGTGTCGCAACCCAGATCCTGGCCCAGGCCGGGGACTTGCTGCGGGACGAGTAACGACTGAGCATCGCCTGAAAATCGAGGGGACGTCCGCCACGCGGGCGTCCCCTTTCTTTTTATAGGCAACTGGCGGAAAAATAAGACACTCCTCAAAGAAGCCGAAGGGTTACGTCATCAGGTAGCCCAACGTTCCCATCCCGGAGGGATCTGAGAAATTAGCCGGTGGTTGAGCGGCAGCGACACCACCGGAAAACGCTCCCGAGTCCGACCGCATCCCGGAGGGATGCCAGAAACGCGCAGCCTCGCGAACCGGCGTTCTGGCATCCGTCCAGGATGCGATCACTGGCCGGGCTGGGTCACCGGTGGAGTCGCTGGCGCTCAACCACCGGCTAATTTCTGAGACCCCTGCCGGGGTCGGTCAGGTAAACAATCGCTCTCCATCGACGGGTGGCCGGAATTCGCGACGACACCTGCTTGTTTCGTTTGCGGCAGTCGCGATTGACATCGATCCCCCTCATCGGATAACCCAGACCGTTGGCGATGGTTCATTTCCGGGAGGGAACCTGTTCTTCCGCCGCTGGGACGCTTCGCATGGTTGCTCTTCATCGTGAATATCGAGTGCTGATCGCCGACGACGATCGCGGGTTCCGCGAGGCGCTCGAGGAGATTCTCGAACCTCATTTTCTGACGCTGACGGTCGAGTGCGGTGAGCAGGCGATCGAGGTCGTCGAGCATGATCCGATTGACCTCGTGCTGTTGGACATGCATATGCATGTGCTCACGGGACTTGAATCGCTCAGCATTGTGAAGCAGTTGCGGGCCGATCTGCCGTGCATTCTGATTACAGCCGATCTGACCG
>JAYSVZ010000514.1:0-14135 GCA_043718305.1 Planctomycetota bacterium
AACGACCAGTGGCTCGATCAGTCGCTGATAGAGTTCAATGGTTTTGCGACCGACTTCGCCGTGGGGGTGATCCGCTTTGTCGATGATCTCCCCGTCGACAATCACGTTATCGAGCGAGAGCGGGTAGAATTCTTGGCACTCGGCTTCCGTCAATCGAACCGTCTTGTAGGTCCGATCGCGTCCTGATCGTTGAGTGACTCCAAAATCACAAACGCTTCCCACTCATCGGGCAGAAACGTGACTGAAGTTGGAGCGATGTAGTCAACGTTTGGTGTGGCAGACCCAATGAATTGCGGATAATCCAGAGTGACCGACAGAGACCTACTAATGTCCCCCGTTCGTGTGACTTTGAACCTTCCGAGTTTCCTCGGATCCACTGGAGCGCCCGGAGCTCCGGACTTGGTTTCGTGGAAGTCGTTTCCATGGCTATCGATTGGCGAAGCGACTTGTTCCGCTTCGAAGACTTCGCGTCACAGCTCAACGGGCGTGGGCAGGCGGGCGTGAGACGACATTTGCTCTGGTTCCGATGGGTGGGCAGATGGTAGAAGACGCCCGATTGCGTGCGGGGTGCGATCCAGACTGAAGAGGAACCCCGTTCGTGGTCGAAAAATGGACGATGTGGTGTCGGCGATGACAAATCGAACGAGGCCACACCCCAGTGGGGCGGCGGATTCCGCCGGTTCACCAGGAGAGTCGCCCAGCGGCGGACCGGCTGGCGGCTGGCGTTCACCGAACTCCAGGACGGAGTTCGGCATGGTCCACACTTTGGACGGGTCTGGGCTTGTTCCTTCGGGAATGGCCCTCCGTACCTGCATTCGGCACGAGGCCTTCATGCTCCGTCGTCACTTTTTGACCCACACCCCCTTGTTCGCACTGGCCGCTGCACTCAGCGCAGCGGGATGCCGTAGCAAGCAGACCGCTCACGTCCTGAAAGGCGATGACCAGGACATGGTGGGCAGCCACGCCGCCGGGGCGGAGACTTGGAAGCCACTGATCGATGAATCGGTCGGTAAGCTCCTGTCGCGGCAATGCTCCGAGATTTACCCCGTCTCCCTCGACGGCGATGGCCCACCCGAACGCAAGCGAGTCTGCTTTATGGGGGTCGAGAACAAGAGTTCTGAGGAACTCGGCGACTTCCGGGAACAGATCTACGACCAAATCGATGCCCTCATCAGCCAGTCCGAACAGTTCCAACTGGTGAGCAAACGCTTCGTTGATGCGGGCCTGAAAGAGTGCCGCCTGAAACCCGATGAACTGTTCGTCCCGAGCAATTCGCGGATGTTCGCGGCTTCGATGGAGAAGCTGGAGCAGCCGATTGACTATCTGCTGTTCGCCAAGATCACCTCGGGCACGACGCAGAGCAATGGCGACTATCAGCGGGACTATCAGTTAGTGCTCGACCTGGTGGATACCAACACCGGCGACTACGACAAGGAATCGGCCACGCTGCGCAAGGGGTATCACAAGTCGAAGCTGAGCAAGCTCAAGCATTACTAGCCGAGCGGCGTGAGCCGTCGGGCGGCCATTTCAGGCCGTCTCCGAGTCAAGCGGGACTCATGACCGAACCGAATGTGACGGGCTGGAAAGCCCGTCCGACGATGGGCCACGGTTTGCCAATGCCTTCACAGATCCCGAGCTCGAATCTGACTGCTTCCCGAAACGCTCAATGGCGTTCGCTGGTGGTTTTGTGCGGGATCGCCATCAGCGGGCTGGGCTGTGCGTCGCATGTCGATCGGCTTCATCCGGTGCGGACGGAGTTCTATTCGGGTCATCTGGATGAGGCGCGAGCCGAGGTCCAGAAGCTGGCCGAGAAGCACTCGGAAGACCAGGACGTGTTCGATCTTGATCGGGCGATGATCGAGCTTTGTGCGGGTCATCCGAAGGAGTCCGAGCGAATTCTCCGCCGGGTTCGTGACCGATTCGACAAGTTCGAAGAAAAGTCGGCCCAGGAAATGGCCGAGTCAATGCTGACCGATGATACGAAGATCGCCTATGCTGGGGACGATCATGAGCAGGTGCTGATCCGCACGTTTCTGGCGCTGTCGAACCTGATGTCCGATGGCCAGGACGCCCACGCGTACGCGTTGCAAATCGGCTCGAAGCAAGCCGAAGTCATCGCTCGGATCGATAAAAAGCACGAAGAACTTGTGGCGAACGATGAATCGGCCCCGTCGCCGCCGGAGCTGCCCCAAGTCGCCCTCGGCCCGTATATCCAGGCGATGCTTCACGAAGAATCGGCCCTTGATGCGACCGAAGTCGTCCGCCATCGCGAAATGGTGGTGTCGTACGTGCCGGACTTTCGCGATGGGCAGCAAGACCTCGACCGGGCGCTGGGCGAGAGTGATCTCCCGCCAGATCATGGAGCGGTTTACATCTTCACGATGGTCGGTCGCGGGCCGACGAAGGAAGAGTCGGAAGACCTCCCGACGCAGTTCTCACTCCTCATCGCCGACCAGATTATCAGTGCGGTTGGCAAGCAGACGTTGCCCCCGACACTGGCCCCGATCAAGGTCGCCAAGGTCATCCGCCGACCCAATCGCATCCAGTCGGTCGAGGTCCAACTCGATGGCCAGGCCGAAGGCACAACAGCCACTCTGGTCGATGTCGGCCTCCTCGCCGAAACCCACTACGCCGCGCATTACCACGAGGTCCTCGCCCGGGCGGTCGCTCGGCGGACGATCAAGAAGGGCTCGATCTACATTGCCAAAGAGAGCATGAACGCCGACGCGAATCCCTTGGCCGACATCGCCCTTACCGTGGGCGGAGTCGTCTGGGAAGCGACAGAAGCTCCCGACACCCGCTGCTGGGGTCTGCTCCCTGATAAGATCCAGGTCCGCCGCATTGTGGCTCCCAGCGGGACGCACGCGTTACGGTTGCAGTCGGCAGACGTTCACGGAGCGTATGGGATTCCAGAGACTGTGAATGTCGAGATCTTCGATGGACGGAACACGTATGTGCTGGCGAACTTCCCGGATGATCGCATCGTCGGCGAGGTGCTGATGAGTGCCAGCGCGACCGAATAGACGGGGTCACTTCTTGGAGACCTTCGGAGCGATCGAGACCTTCGGAGCTGGCACTGCGAGTTCTCGGTACATGGGATTCTTCGGGCGTTTTTCCGGTGAAAGCCCTTCATGATTCACCCGACAGATGACAATCGGGTTGACCCATTTGCCTCCCAGGGAGCAGGCCACAGCCGGATTGCGAATCCGAAACGGCTCTAATTGAGTGGCGATCTTCTCCAACTCCTCGGTCGGAATCCCCTCCAGAGGAAGTTTCATGGCGAATTTCAATCGTCCCGTTCCGATGGTCTGCGCGAGCAGCAGCGACCGCGGTTCGCCTTCAGCGTTGGCCGTATAGCCACAGACCCAGTATTCGATCGTTTCTTTTCCAAGGGCCTCGGCACCAGTCGACTTCTTGGTTTTCTTTGGTTGTTTCGAACCATCAAGAACGTTCATGACCCGTGGGCCGGTCTCTTCCTCTTCGGTTCCGACGGAACCGGACACGGCAACACCGTCCGCCGGTAGCTCTTCCCCACTGGGATTTTCGCCCGTGACCGCGTCACCAACTTGAGCCAAGTCGCCGATGCTGCTTTCCAGGTCGCCGTCCTCCATGAGACCACCGCCCGAGGAATCCCCGCCCTCACTCATATCGGTGACCCCTTCGGCGATCTCCGAGAAGTCCCCCATGGCACTTTCGAGATCCCCCAGGTCGCCACTCCCTCCGCCGCCACCGCCCATACCGCCCGATCCGGCTGCGACACCGCCGATGATGTCTTTCAGCATGTCGGTTCCGTCGCCGCCGCCGCCCATGCCACCGCCTTTGGAATTGCCGAGGGCTTTGGTCGTGATTCGCATGAACGAGGCAATCATGTCCTTGATCGTCGGCGCGGGTTTGTCCTTCATGTCCTTCAACATCTCATCCGCCAGCAGGTCGACATTCAACCCGATCAGCAGTGACGAGAAGACACCCACAATGCCCCAGCCCATCAAGAGGATGTACATCCGAGTCTTATCGGAGTACATCAACACCCGCCGCCAAGTATCGGTGACGTTGATGATCGACATGTATCCCAGGCTATCGGTCCGCATGACAAACATCACAGCCGCCCCGTGGACGAGGGCCACGACCAATGATGTGGATCCCAGGACAAACAGCGCCGTCAGCGCCCGTTGCAGTGGCGTCGGATAGACAAACCGGGTGACCACAGCTCCCATCACCACAGCCATCACTCCGATGGCCAGAGGCAACACCCAAGGGGGGAAGACTTCACGGAGCGTCTTGACATGCTCTTCTTCGACGACCCCGCTCCCCTCGAACCCTGCTGCGGGGTAGTAACCACAGTCCGGGCACCAGGACGACTTGCCCCAGGAGTTGGTCGAGCCGCATTTCGGGCAATCCATGCCGGGTTCCGGTTTGGCCAGCTTGACCTTCGGTGCGGTGGGATGCGCGACAGCGGCTGGAGGTGACACCGCCGTCGTCGCTCCGTGTGCATCGCTCGGGCCTGTGGGCTGGCGGCGTGGGGGGGCCGCCTCTTGGCCGACAGAGCGGAGCATTTCCAGGAGTTCTTCTTGAACACGTGAGACATCGGGGGATTCAGTCGACATGCCGCTATCCATCGTCGGTCAGAGGGGATGCCACAATCTCAGGCATCCCAAGCCTAGGTCACAATTTGGTGCCATGTGTCATGTTTCGTTTTGACAACGCGAAGAACTACCGACTCTCCTCTCCGTTTGAAGAATGTGAGCCGCAAGGCGCTCGCCGCGGGTTCTGGTGGGCGAGTGCTGAGATGAGCCAGCGGACTAGTCCTCACCAGTGGCAATTGCCCCCCATGAGGCCAGATACCATCCGCGTCGCCAGTCCACTCCGGCACCCCAACGGGGTCGACACAGCACAGCCCAGGGTCGCGACCAACGGAAGCGCACCCTGGGATCAACGCGTCAAACTCTGACGAACCCTGTAGGGGTTCTACAAGCTTCGCGCGGTGTGCAACCCTTTCAGGGTAGGGGGGAAACGGCGGCCTATTTCCCAGGGTGCGCGACTGCTGTCGCGACCCTGGGCTGTGATGGGTAACCCCCTCGGGGTACAGAGTGGGAGGGCACCGCTTCATGGGATGGCAATTGCCACTGGCGGGACTAACCCGCTCGAAGCATAGCGGACGGGCCAATGGGCCCGTCCGACAAGCGGACCTCTCCGCCACGATTCCGGTTTAAGGAGCGATCGCGCCCACATAAGCGGGAGCCCCGGCGATCGTCGCCTCTGGGGATTGAGGCTTCATATAATCTGGAAGGGTCGCATCCTCAGACGTGAAGACCCACTTCACTCCCCATTGCCCCGTCGCCGAAATGAGATCAAGGGGGTCTGCGGTCGCCCGGTCTGTTCGATTTCCCTGACGGGATTCTGCGGGAGTCAACAGCCGATCGGTCAGAGCCTTCACGTCGCCCGCCTTCAGCACCGCATCCGCAGTTTGGTTTCCCGTGAACAGGTTTTGGACGAACTGCAATTCCTTGCTGTCCTCTGCCGGGGCCTGGAGCAGTTCAATCCCGCGATCGTTTCGGGCAAAGGTATTATTCACGACGCGGAAATTCTCGATCAGCCCATCGCGAAACCGGAGTCCCGCACCACACCCCGAAATCACCGTCCCTTGCAGGGAGCACTTCCAGAGATTCCCCGACAGCTCCACGCCGGAATCGAACGCCCCGACAATCCGCAAGTCTTTCAAGACCACATGTGTGGTACTCACTCCGCCATCGGCGACGCAGTAGACGGCTGTCCCGCCGGGTTTCTTGGCAATGAAATGGGATCGCTCAAAGACAAACGGTTCATCCGCGTTTGCGGCCACGCTTTGCAAAACGATTCCAGTCTTCTGGAAGTTCTTCACCCGCAGTCCAGTGAGTGTTGAGCCAGGGCAAAAACCATTGATGCCAATCGCCACATCGGCCCCAGCGGCGTCGATCTCGAACCCTTCCACGGTGAGTCCCGGGGCATCCTGGAATCGCAGCACGGGAGCTTGGCCATCCCCTTGAATGACGGCTGGCGTCGGCCCCTCGGACTTCAAGACGAGCCTTCCGGGGACGAGGGTTTGGTTCTCTCCGGAGAGAGATAGTAATTCAGAATAAGTGAACCCACCGGTCACCTGAATCGTCCGTGACTCGGATGAATTGAGCGGTCGAAAGTTCTGGCGGAGAAAATGGATCGCTTCACGAATGGTGACATAGTGACCTTGCGGACCCACGAAGATGACCTCTGTCGTGGCGGTCGGGGTCGGCAAGAGTTGGGAGGCGTTGACGATCACCTTTGGCGGCCGTTTCGCCCCTCCAAAGGTATTCCAACCGAAGGTTCCGAGGACCAGTGCCACCAAGATCCCCCCGGCGACTAACAGGGTCCGCTGATCGAATCGTGGTGATTTCGACAACGGCTTCGAGGCGCTCGTCGTGGGAACGGATGCGGTAGGCCCCGGACCACGAGGCACGATCGCATCGGACGTGATCGCCTCCAGCGGGTCGAGCGCCATCGCGGATGGCGACTCGCCTAACTCCATCTCGATGTCAAACAACTCCAGGGGAAGTTCGACAGCCGGCTCTACTTCGGGAGGGCTGGCCACCGCGGGAACCACTTCGGTGGTGGCGTTCTTCGAGGTCTTCGTCTCGGCGGCGGCTTGCGCCAAGCGTTTCGATGAGCTGCGGGCGGCCGCCACGCGTCCTGAATCGCTGGGTGGAGGCGTTCGCGGGACGACCTGGTCCAGTTCCGAGTTGCTGATCTGTGAGAGAAAACTGCCGAGTGGATCGTCGTCGTCAGTCACGCGGGCTGTCGACGAATCGGGAACCACTGAGAACTGTGCCACGGCCACGGCGGGCTGGGCGATCGATTTCAGCCACTGCGCCAACATCGTGGCAAGTTCAGAAGCTGTCGTGTACCGATCAGCGGTCTGCTTGGCCATCATTTTATGCATGATGGCGACCAGCGAATCGGGAACATCGGTCCGCTCCGGGGGGAGCGGCGGGACCGGCTTGGTCTGATGAGCGATCAGGCGCTGGTGCAACACTCCCGTGTTGTAGGGAGGGTGCCCAGCCAGCAAGAAATACAATGTACAGCCGAGACTGTAGATGTCGGTTCGGTGGTCGACGTTGTGGCTGTCGATCGCCTGTTCGGGGGAGATGTAGTCTGCCGTCCCGAGCACTTTTTCATCGTGTTCGACCGTTAGCGAGCCTTCGTCGTCATTGAAGAAGCGAGCGAGTCCCAGATCGAGTACCTTGATGACCCCTTCGGGTGTCAGGAGCAGGTTCCCGGGTTTAATGTCTCGATGGACCAGCCCCGCGTGGTGTGCATGCTCCAGACCGAGCGCGGATTGACGGACATACTCAACGGCATCGCGTACGGCGACTGGTCCCTTGGCTTGGACGAGTTCGAGCAGGCTTTTCCCCTGCACATACTCCATGGAGAGAAAGTGGATATCGATCCCGGCGTCGGTCGAAACGTCCACGTCGTAGGCGCGGACGATATTCGGGTGGTCAAGCGACGCGACGGCCTGCGCCTCGCGATGGAATCGGCCCAGATAGCTGGCGTCGGCGACTCGATTGGCGGGGAGTACCTTCAAGGCACAGCGCCGCTTCATCACCGTATGTTCTGCTAAATAGACGGAACTCATCCCCCCTTTGCCGAGGAGTGACAAGAGTCGATACCGCCCGAGAAAGAACCCCTTGTGTTTTCCCTGGAGAATCTTTTCGGCCTGCCAGACGGTCAACACCTTTTGTCGGACCAGGAATTCCGCGAACGGCTTCCCCTCGCTCGTGTTCCCCTGGGCCGCGCGGAATTTCTCAATCGCCGCACGCACCCGCTCTTCCGAGAGCAGATTCGCACGCTTCAGGACAGCCAGAAACGAATCGAGGGTGATCTTGATCGCCATCGAGTGACCGGGGACAGAAATGAAACACGGAGGACGGACTTGCAGCCATCACCCTAACATGCGTCCGAAATCGAATCCAGCGACCCGGAATCGCGCTCCGATCACTCGAATTCTTCACACGAGGTATCGGTTTGGAAACATCCCGGCAGGATCGGAGTTTCCGGCATAACGGTTACGACTGTTTTTTGCGGAGAGAGAGGTTCGTTCCGGTCTATTGCAACCGGCAACACGCCTCGAGAATTACGGCTGGCTCGGCCATCCGGCCTGGGCCGATCGCTCCGCAACTGAGCCACCCCTCTCCGGGATCGACGACGTGAAACCCATCGGCTCGGACCTGGGACACGTTTCGCTGGACGGCGGCTTTCATCCACATGTCGTTGTTCATCGCCGGGGCCACGATCCGGGGACAGATCGTCGTCAGAGCCAACAGTGACACCAGATCGTCCGCTGCCCCAGTGGCCAGCTTATGAAGGCAATCTGCCGAGGCGGGCGCGATCACATAGAGATCAGCCCGCCGCGCCAAGCCGATATGTTCGCCCTGCGGGTGTTCGTGCGAGACAAAGATCTCCAAATAAACGGGGCGGCCCGTGAGGGCCTCGAAAGTCGTTGGCCCGACGAACTTCGTCGCCGCCGGGGTCATCACGACGGTCACTCGATTCCCGGCCTGGACCAGTTTGCTGACCAGATCAGCGGTCTTATAGGCCGCAATGCCACCGGTCACACCGACTAAAATCTCTCGTCCCGACATGGGGGCCTCGCAGTTTCGGTTCACTCCGCAGTCAGTCTTTGAGATTGTCGGCGATTTCTCCGAAATCGCCGGTGCGACGCCCGCCGAGTCCACCGACACTCGAATGCGAACAGACCTGTTCCAGAAGAGTTGGCCCTTGTTCGAGCCCTCCTCCAGCTTCGTCGCGTCGCCCCAGTGATTTTGGAAAAATCGCCGACACTGAAAAACTGACAACCACTCCCTGTTCGGGATTCCAACATTATTGCGAACCTGGGGCGGTTCACCAGTGCGAATCAAGAATGTGCATCCGCTCATCAGTCACCGTTGATTCTTAGGGCCGAACTCCCGACGATAGGGGCGGATGATCTGGGATCAAATCGCCTTGAGGGATGAACGCATGGGAACGCTGCTGCGGCTTTGTCTAGTCGGGATGCTGTGCGGAACCGGGATCACGTTAGCGGATGCCCCGCGGGTCTTCCCGGCGGGGACCAAGCCCGCCGATGCGCGGCTGAAGCCGATGCGGAACCTGAATGACAAGCTGCACCCGTGGGCCCCGCCCGCGACCAAGGAGGCGTGGGATCGCGAGGCCGCTCGCATCCGCGATCAACTGTTGATCTCGAACGGTCTCTACCCGATGCCCGAGAAGACGGCGATCGTGCCCGTGGTCACCAGTACGCTGGATCGCGGTGACCACATCGTCGAGAACATCTACTTCGCGAGCCGACCGGGGCACTACGTCTCCGGATCACTCTATCGCCCGAAGACGGTGACCGGAAAGGTGCCCGGCATCCTCTGCCCGCATGGCCACTGGCCCAATGGCCGGTTCTATGATGCGGGGGACAAGGGAGCTGGCGAACAATTGGCCAGCGGAGCCGAAGACTATCTGTCTGGAGCCCACTCCCCACTCCAGGCCCGCTTTGTTCAGCTCGCTCGCATGGGCTGCATCGTCTTCCACTACGACATGGTTGGTTACGCCGATAGCCAGGTCGTTCCACACTCCGAAGGGTTCAACGATGTCGAGGCGAGCTTGCGACTCCAGAACAAGATGGGGCTGCAAACGTGGAACTCGATTCGGGCGCTCGACTATGTCCTGTCTCTGCCCGAAGTCGACCCCACACGGATCGGCGTGACGGGGGCCAGCGGCGGAGGAACGCAGACGTTCATGCTCTGTGCCATCGACCCGCGACCGGCTGTGGCCTTTCCGGCGGTGATGGTCTCCTCGAATATGCAGGGCGGCTGCGTCTGTGAGAACGCGGAGTACCTGCGGCTGGGGATTAACAATGTCGCGATTGCCGCGTTGACCGCTCCCCGCCCGATGGGGATGGTCGGAGCCGATGACTGGACAATCGATATCGAGACGAGCGGACTGCCGGAGCTCAAACAGGTCTACGCGTTCTATGGCGCGGGTGATCTGGTGGCGGCAAAGACCTACAAGCAGTTCCCGCACAACTACAACCAGTGGTCGCGGGAGTTGATGTACCAGTGGTTTGCAAAGCACCTGAAACTTGCAGCCGATGCTCCGGTGGAACAGACCGATTTCTGGCCATTGACGATCGCGCAATTGACCGTCTTCAACGACAAGCATCCGGTCCCCGCCGATGCCCTGGCTCCCGAACCGCTGCGAGCCAAAATGACCGCTGAGTCGGAAGCAGCGTGGGCGAAGATCCTGCCGAAGTCGAAGGCCGATCTCGCTCAGTACAAGGCTGCCATCCGTCCGGTGCTGGGTCTGGCCCTTGATCGCGGACTCCCCGAGGCCAGTGACCTCGTCAAAGGTGAACCGAAGACCACGAAGGCGGGCGACCTGGAAGTCCTGACCGCGACCGTGGGCCGGACATCGGATGGGTCGCAAATCCCCATCGTCGCGATCTTTCACCCCGACCGGTTCGACGGCCGGCTCGCTCTCTGGCTCGATGGAGCTGGGAAGAGTGTTCTCTTCGGCGAAGACGGCCAACCCACAGCCACCGTCCGCCGACTCGCCGCAGCCGGGTACGGTGTGGCGTCAGCAGACTTGTTTCTGACGGGTGAGTATCTCAATGCGGGCGAGTCCGCGACGTACAAGGTCGAAGCCAAGTTCGACGGCTACACGTTCGGGTACAACCGCCCGCTGTTGTCACATCGGGTGCGTGATGTTCTAACCCTTGTCCGAGCGGCAAGCGTCAACCCGGATGTGAAGTCGATTGACCTGGTCGGGACAGGCGATGCGGGTCTAACGGTCCTGCTCGCTCGAGCCTCGTTCGATGAAGGCGTGAAGCGAACGTTCGCCGACCTCCAGGGGTTTGCCTTCAGCTCAGTGCAGTCGACCAGTGACCCCCGCATCCTGCCGGGGGCCTTGAAGTACGGCGGACTGGGCGGACTGACGATCGGGGCCGCCGATGGGAAGGCAGCCCTCTACGGGTGTACCGACGCCAACGCGGGCGAGCTGGGGCTATGGAAGTCGCTCGCCCCCGAGGCGTTGCATGCCAGTGAGTTGACCGCGAGCCAAGTGGCGGATGAGTTGTTGAAGTAGCTGAGCCCCGTGACTGTGTTTGGTGCCACTGGCGAGGGCTTTGACTCGCCAGTGTCGGAGACCAGTCACATCGAGAGAGTCGGGTGAGGCTCGAAAACACTGGCGGTCCAGAGCGACCGCCAGTGGCACCTTAAATCTCTACCCATTGACAGTGCCCGCCCGCCGAATTGACGGCGAGCCAAGTGGCCGACGAATTGCTGAAATAGCACCCGGCCTCCATTCGGCGTTCGTTGTGACCGGTTCACAAGATATACTCGGAATCACGTCGGGCCAGTGCCCTCGCCACGCGATGAATGACTCGGGGTTGGAGTCCAGGCTTTAGCCTGTCCGGAGCAGCCTAAAGGCTGGACTCCAACCCTCAGTTTGAGCGTTGATGGGGCTCTTGCCCGATGGTGGTCGGGAAGATCACGGGTGAACATCTTGTTCGATCCCGTGTCCCGACCTCGCCCCTGCCATCTGATCGCCCCCGCATTCCCCAAGGTTAGCCCCCGACTTGTCTGAACCCAAACGTGATAAACTCAAGGTCCGCGCCCAGCGGGCCTTTCTGGTGTCGGTCCTCGACTCGCGCGATCAACGGGGGAAGGAGCGGGCACTCGATGAGATTAAGGGGCTGATCGAAACTGCCGGGGCCGAAGTCGTCGGCGAAATGGTCCAGCTGCGCGATCATCCCGATCCGGCGACCTGCTTGGGAAGTGGAAAACTCAGTGAGCTCAAGCAGGCGGTCGAAGAGACTGAAGCGAACCTGATCGTGTTCGATAACCACCTGACTCCGTCCCAGGGGAAAGCGGTCGAGCAGGAAACCGGGACGCAGGTCGTCGATCGGAGCGAGGTGATCCTCGATATCTTCGCGACGCATGCGCGGACCTTTGAATCGAAGCTGCAAGTCGAGCTGGCGCAGCTGCTTTACATGCGGCCTCGGCTGACGCGGATGTGGACTCACTTGGAGCGGATCGAGGGGGGCATCGGCAGCGGGAAGGGTCCCGGTGAGAAGCAGCTTGAGACCGACCGCCGGTTGATCGATACGCGGATTTCGGAGTTGAAGCGGAAGCTTCGCGAGGTCGAGAAACGCCGCGAGCGCGAGGTCTCGGGCCGCAAGGACATGCTCACCGTCTCGCTGGTGGGCTACACGAACGCGGGCAAGAGTACGCTGATGCGGGCTCTCACCGGAGCGGACGTGTACGTGGCCGACAAGCTCTTTGCGACGCTCGACACGCGAACGCGGAAGTGGACCTTGCCGCAGTTCGGCGATGTGCTATTGAGCGATACTGTCGGCTTCATCCGAGACTTGCCGCATCATCTGGTGGCGTCGTTTCGTTCGACACTCGAAGAGGCCCGGCATGCGGACCTGCTGCTGCATGTCGTCGATGCCAGTCATCCCGAAGCGCAACGCCAACTCACGACCGTCATTGAAGTCCTCTCCGAAATCGGCGTCGATTGCGACAGCCCGCTGTTGGTCCTCAACAAGATCGATGCAGTTGAGGACCGGTCATTTCTCGATGTACTCCTCGCCCGCTACCCGAATGCGGTGGCTGTGAGTGCCCGCAACGGGACCGGCTTCGAAGCCCTCGCGGCGGCGGTCGCGCAGCGTGTTTCGGGCGGCTATGAAGAGTTGATGCTCGACACCTACCAGGGGAATGGCAAGCTGTTGATCTTCCTGAAGGAACGGGGCGAGATTCTTTTGGAAGAATACACGGACGATCGGCACCGCATTCGATGCCGCGTGGCCAAGCTCTTTATGTGGGCTTTGGAGCGAATGGAAGGCGTGACGATCCAGCGGGTTTAGAGCCGTGTCATCCGTAGGACGGCCTTTCCAGGCCGTCCTTGATCGGTTTGAAGGCGAGACGGCCTGGAAAGGCCGTCTTACAGGAACTGGAAGGTAATCATCGCGATCACTTCTTCGCGACCTGTTCCGGGAAGTCCTTCTCATACCGCTTCAAGAGTTCCTCGACATCCGGCACGATGTAGATTCGCCCCTTGATCGTCTTCGTTTCTCCGGGCTGAAGTCCGCCCAGGCGAAAGTCGGAATGCAGGCACACAGCCACCCCTTGAAAAAGTTCCTGGTACGGCTCGAAAGCGACCGCAAACACTTGCTTACCTTCGGCTGAATAACAGCCGATCAGTCCGTTGCTCGGGACCAGCGAACTCAGCGGACGAGGGTTCACATCGTTGCGGTCGACCCCTTTCGGGCACCAGACCTGGCCCGGCATGTAGCGGGCCTGGGTGGCCCAGTCGCGGGTCGGGAGGCGGGCGAGTTCTCCATCCAGAAAGACGAATGACTTCGCGAGGTAGGTCTCCTGATTCGCCCCGGTGAACTTGTCGAGCCGGATACAGGGCTGGGCCCAGTGCGCTTCGGACCGCTTGTCGGTCGGGTTGTGGGCCTTGATCTCGAAGCGGATCTCATCGGCGGTCGAGCGGATTTCGTGGTCGACGCGAACGCCATCCGAGACCACATCTCGAAGACGAAGCGCCGTGCCATCCGGGCTGGCCTCGATTAGCTCGGACTGATGCCCGACCATCGTATGCTTGACCCAGTCCGCATCAGTCGACCCGGCTCGGCAGTAAGCCTCCAGATAGTGAATCTTGATCTCTTTCCCCGACAGGTGTTCGCCGGAGATCGTCAGGTAGTTCTTCTCCCAATGCAGTTGCAGTGGTCGATCCGCCGCTTGGGCGATCGAACTGAAAGAGAGCGTCACCAGCACCAGAAGGGATTCGAAGAATCGTTGCATGGACTTGCTCCCAGATTACGGATGAGATCGTCTCGGGATTAAACCACAAACCGGCGGTTCCCAATAGGCATCAACTCGCCTCGTACGTTTCAAACGTGGTCCGCCGATGTTGTTCTGCCAGCTTCAAAGTCTGGCGTGCCTCGTCGTAGAGCACCTGCTGCGCTCGGGTTGATTCGACGATGGTCTTTGCGCGGCGGTAGAGACCGTTGGACTGGAGCTTACGAGCCTTGGCGTGGTCGGCGAAGTAGATGTCGAGCATATGAATCAGTCGGT
>JAYSVZ010000515.1:0-4355 GCA_043718305.1 Planctomycetota bacterium
GACCCACCAAACCGCCCCCACCGCATCAACCCCCGCACTGTCAATCCTTGAGAAACTCTACCCCAAACCCACCTGACGAGTGCGAAATGGACAGCTACGAACTCCAGGGCACGCGAGACCGCGATTCGCGTTGAATGTTGCAAGTGATCCGGTATCGAACCCAATACGAAGGTCTGCTGAGATCATGCCTCGCTGCTCAGAAAGTACAACTGTTGGCTCTTCTGAATCCCCGTCTTCCTTGGTTACATGGAGAAGAATTCCAGGTCGAACTCCTCTTTGAATGATGGTCATCGCGATTCGCACTTGCGCACCGTCTCCAGCGTCAACCCAAGGGTGATCGGCAATCGCGAAAACCAATGAGTTCTCATCTGTAGTCAGACGTTCTCTCACCAATCGATTGTTGAATGTTTGAGTGAGGCTATTTGTTGTGATGAGTCCAGCTCTTATTGCGTCTGTCGATCCAACCTTCTGAGACGCGACATTCCACCAATACAACACGTAATCGATGCTCTCCGGAACATCAATGTAAGTCCCGCGAAGGGTCTTGACGTATCCATCTCCGAGTACATCTCGCATCCGTTTGTTCCCCACAAACGGCGGATTCCCAACGATGTAATCCACCTTCGGCCATTTGGCTTTGCGGGGGTTGATGTACCGCAGTTCCTGCACACGGGCGGTCTCGTCCGGGACATCCTCGCCGGTGACGGGATGCGTCTTCATCGTCCGGCCATCCCAGCGGGTGACTGGGTTCCCGGCCTCATCAGTCACGGGCTCGATGGCATCCCACGCCATAACCGCATCGCGGCATTCGATGTTCTTGAACCGCTTGATGATCGGTTCTTTGATCGGGGCGTTCTTCCCCAGTGTGCGGGAGTGCCATTGCAGATACCCGATCCACAGCACCAGGTCGGTAATCGACGCCGCACGCGGGTTGACTTCGATCCCCTTGAACTGATGCGGGTCGATCGTCACCAGTGCCTGTTCCCCGCCCCCGAAGTCTCGCAAGGCGTTCAGCACTTCCCCTTCCAGCCGCTTCATCAGTTCCATCGCGACATACAGAAAGTTCCCCGACCCGCATGCCGGGTCGAGAACCGTCGTCTCGCACAGCTGTTGATGGAAGTTGCGAATGAGTGATGCCGCTTCGGCCCTGCTGTCTTTGCGTTGCTTGTCGGTCTTGGCGTCTTCGGCTTCGTAGAGACTGGACGCAGCTGCGAAGACGTTGGCCCATTCTTCCCGCAGTGGCTCGATGATCGTCGGCATGACCAGCCGTTCGACGTAGGCACGCGGGGTGTAGTGTGCCCCCAGCTTGTGCCGTTCCACCGGGTCGAGAGCGCGCTCCAGCAGCGTGCCGAAGATGGCCGGTTCGACATCGTTCCAGCGGGCTTCGGACGATTCGATCAGCAGTTCGAGCTGATCGGCTGTCACCGGCAGCGCGGTCGAATCCTCGAACAGCCCCCCGTTGAATTGTGCGATCTTGCGACGCAGCCAGCCCGACATCCGCTTGCCGGTGTTCATTTCGCTCCACAAGTCTTCCATCATCGGGACGAACTCAGCAAGTTTGCCCCGGCAGTCCTTGAGGAGCTTGGTCAGGTCGCCCGTTTTGAACCCGCCGATCTCCATGTCTTCGGCGAACATCGTGAACAGGCACCGCATCAGGAATTCGGACACGATTTTCGGTTCGTGTTTGCCTTCCATCAGCTTGGCGAGCTTGGCCAGCCGTTCGGCCAGTTGCCGTGTGACCTTGGCCGAAATGCGGGACGGGTCGAGCGAGAGCGGGTCGGTCCAGATGGCCCGCAGCCGGTCGCGAATGTTTTTCTCTTCCAGGTCCGGCAACCAGATTTGGAAGGAGGCCGGGTCGGGGAACGGCTGGTAGTTCTTGCCCGATTGCGTGAAGTCGGCGTACAGCTGGATGCAGTGGCCGACATCGACGACGGCGAGGAACGGCGGCCACTCGCCGGGGATGGCTTGGGCGTAGCGTTCGGCTTGCTTGCGGGCGCGGGTCATCACCAGTACCCAATGCGACGATCCGCGCTCGGCGTGCCCCTTACGGTGTTTTTTGGCCTTGGTCACGGTGGCGAGGGCTTCATCGGCCTCGCGTTCGCGTCGCTCGGTTCCTTGCTTCGATTCGAGGACGAACGCCCCTTTGCGGTACAGGTCGATCCGGCCAGCCGATGCGGTCCCGTCGCCGTTGCCGATCTTCACGGCCTTTTCGAACGTGTACGTGTTCGCGTCCTCGTCCGCCTTCGACGGCTCGGGATGCGGCACCCCGATCAACTCGCACAGCTCCTTCAGAAACGACTGCGAGTTCGCAATCTCCGCCCCGCCAGATTTTTTCCAGCGGGTGATGAAGTCGGATGGGGTCATTGTGAGATCGGGGGAGGGAAGGATGGTCTGGCCCGGCGGAAGTCCGCCCGAAGCGGGTGACGTTACGGGTGAGGGAGGAAAGGCGTCAAGCGGGTGGGGTTTCGAGGACTCCCTGTTGCTGGTTAGGATTGCTGACTCTCGGCGAACGCTCCCTCACGAACCCCGGCCTGTTGTCATGTTGCCGTATGTCCCCGAATCACTCCCGGTCACGACGCTCGACTTTGGTCGGTTGATCCGTCTCATTGGTCCGGCGAATGCTGCGCTGGCGCGGTACGATGGGTTGCTCCAAAGCGTGGTCAATCCGTCGGTGATGCTTTCGCCGCTGACGAATCAGGAAGCCGTCCTGTCGTCGAAGATTGAGGGGACGCAAGCCACTGTCGATGAAGTTCTGGAATACGAAGCGGGTATCGAGTTCGACCCGGAAAAAGTTCAAGACATTCAGGAGATCGTCAATTACCGCAGCGCCCTGACGTTGGCGAAAGAGACGCTGGCCCAGCGTCCGCTGAATCTGACGTTGCTCCGACAGATGCACGGGACGCTGATGAGCAGCGTACGTGGGGCGGACAAGACTCCCGGCCAGTTCCGCATTCACCAGAATTGGATCGGGCACGGGAACTGCACAATGGAACAAGCGACGTTCGTGCCGCCATCGCCGTTGCAACTGCTGGATCACTTGGAAGCCTTTCAGCGGTATCTGGCTAGTGACGATGTGGACCCGTTGATTCAAGTGGCGGTGGTGCATGCCCAGTTCGAGTTACTGCATCCGTTTAATGATGGAAACGGGCGAGTCGGTCGACTGTTGATCCCGCTGTTCCTGTTTCAGAAGCGGACGCTGGCCAGCCCGATGTTCTACCTGAGCGAATATCTCGAATCGCATCGGGAGGAGTATTACGCCCGGCTGCGCGCGATCAGCCAGCAAGGGGACTGGACCGGCTGGGTGGAATTCTTCCTGACCGCGATTCACCATCAGGCAGAGACGAACACCGTCCGCGTGCGCGGCATCCTGAACCTCTACGATCGGATGAAACAGCAAATCACGGAACTGCTCAGGTCACAACACGCTTTGAAAGTGCTGGATACCTTGTTCGATCGTCCCATTTTTCGGTCCAATGATTTTGTGGAGCGGTCTGGCATTCCCAAGCAGTCTGTATCGCCGTTTCTCAAGAAGCTCCGTGATGCGAACATTCTCAGCACCTTGAAGGAGGGTGGCGGTCGCCGTCCGTCCATTTTGGCGTTTGCGGAACTGCTCAACATCGCCGAAGGACGAAAGATCATTTGATGGCCGTCGCTCCCTGGCCCTTCGTGTCGTATGCAGGCAGCTTGTGTCCGATCCAGTCGACACAAAACCCGTTGAGTCCAATGAGGGGGGAAATACCGGACTCAACATCGGGTTCTGTGGAAACTGAGCGATCAACTGTTTTCCGGGGGAAAAGAGGGGAAGGGCGAGCCGTCCTTCGAATGGGTTTGTGGATGGCCAGTGATCCTAAAACGGCTTGTGTATCACGAACTGGCATTCCATGATTCACAAGCGATTCTGTAGATGGCCGGTGAGGCACAAAGAACGACCACCCACTGGCTGGACGATGCTGGGGGACTGATCCCCCGGCCAGCGACCTACCGCCCTGCATCCCTCAACAACCGCTTGACCGCTTCGGCCTTGTCGGCATCCGACAAAGGCAGCCCGGCAATCATCATCAGGGCAGCTGCGAAGCCATCCGAACCGGTCGCTCCGGCCCCCGGTGTTGCCCCGTTCGGTAGAGCGTATTCCGTTGAACTGGTGCAACCAGTGGTGCAACCGGGGGAATCGATCGGCGTAAGTCCAGACGGGTTGTCACTTGGAATTGCTGCGCACTTGCTTGGGGTGCAAGAGGTCGCAGGTTCAAATCCTGTCAGCCCGACTTGACGAGACGTGAAGCCCTTCGATGAGTACATCGAAGGGCTTTCTTATTGTGGGGACTAGAGTTACGCCGACGAGGGAAAAGTTCAAACAG
>JAYSVZ010000516.1:0-4352 GCA_043718305.1 Planctomycetota bacterium
GCGCTTCCGTTGGTCGCGACCCTGGGCTGTGATGGGTCACCCCGGTGGAGTGCTGGAGTGGACTGGCGACGCGGGTGGTTCATGACCTGAGGGGAGGTCCATTGCCACGGGTGGGACTAGCCCGCGTGTGGCGGCGAGAAGCCGCAAAGACTGGAACGAGCGGCGAGGCGAAATTCTCTTCTTCGCAGCTTTGCGCCGTCTCGTGAGGCATTCTTCTCCGGCGTGTCCCTTGGTCGCGGCCGGCTGGGCTGTTAGCCTTTGCAGACTCGGAGAGTTCGGCCCTGGGTAGTCTCCCGTGGCTCGACTGCTCGACACCTCTCCATGCTTGACCGGAAGACTCCCCGTGGCTGAAAAACGTGATTTCGACGAGTTCCTCGACAAGTTCCGGCGACACCGCGAGCTGATGGTCGAGGAGCTGCACAAGGTCGTCGTAGGCCAAGATGATGTCATCGAGCAGATCCTGGCGGCGATCTTCACCGGGGGGCATTGCTTGCTCGTCGGGGTGCCGGGGCTGGCGAAGACGCTGTTGGTCAGCACGATCGCCAAGCTGCTCGATGTGCAGTTCAAGCGGATTCAGTTTACGCCCGACCTGATGCCATCGGACATTACGGGAACGAACGTGTTGGAAGAAGGCGAAGGCGGCCGCCGGGAGTTTCGGTTTGTGCAGGGACCGGTCTTTACCAACATCTTGCTGGCCGACGAAATCAACCGCACCCCGCCCAAGACGCAAGCCGCCCTGCTTCAGTCGATGCAGGAGCACGAGGTCACCGTCTCGGGCAACACCTATGCCCTGCCGGAACCGTTCTTCGTCATCGCCACCCAAAACCCCATCGAGCAGGAAGGCACTTACCCCCTTCCCGAAGCCCAGCTTGACCGCTTCATGTTCAACGTGAAGGTCGACTACCCCAAGCTCGAAGAAGAAGAGCGGATCCTCACTGTCACCACGACTGGTGAACGGGCCGAGGTGAAGAAAGTGCTCTCCGCCAAGTCGATCCTGTACCTGCAAAAGCAGATCAACCAGATCGAGGTCGGACCGCTGACGATCAACTATGTCGCCCGCCTGGTCCGTGCGACCCGCCCGAGCGATGGCTCCGCACCGGCCTTCATCAAGGAGATGGTCGACTGGGGCGCTGGTCCCCGCGCGGGGCAGTATCTGATCCACGGGGCCCGGGCGATGGCCGCGATGGATGGGCGACCGGCAGTGTCGTTCGAGGATGTCCGCAAAGTCGCGGTCCCCGTACTACGACATCGCCTGGCCCCGAACTTCCAAGCCCAAGCCGAAGGGGCTAGCAGCGACGATATCGTGCTGCGGCTGGTGAAAGAGATCCCCGAGCCCAAGGTGGCCAAGTACGACTGAAGCGTGACATCCCACTCTGCCAGCTCAGCACCACCATGTTCACTCGGTTGCGTCACTTCCTGGAACTGATTCGGTTCAGCCACACGGTCTTTGCCCTTCCGTTCGCCCTCTTTTCGGCGATCCTGGCTTGGCAGCGGACCGCGTTTCGGAGCTGGGATCTGATCGGGATTCTGCTGTGCATGACGCTGGCCCGGTCGGCGGCGATGGCCTTTAACCGATTGGTCGATCGCGATGTCGACGCGGCCAATCCGCGAACCGTGCGAAGGCATATTCCGGCAGGGCTGTTATCGGTGCCCGCCGTAACGGCGTTCGTGGTGGTCTGTTCGGTGGGGTTTGTGGCCTCGACTCTGTTGTTTCTCCCCAATCGCTGGCCGCTCTTTCTCTCGGTGCCAGTGCTGTTGTTTTTGCTGGGTTACTCGTACGCCAAGCGGTTTACGTTCCTGTGCCACTACTGGCTCAGCGCTGCCCTCATGCTCTCCCCGATCGCAGCTTGGATCGCGATTCGTGGGTCCATCGAATGGCCGCCCGCGTTGTTGGCCGGAGTGATCTTCTTCTGGGTCGGCGGGTTCGACATTCTCTACGCGACGCAAGATGCGGAGTTCGACCGCGAGAAGGGACTCTTCTCGCTCCCCGCGCGGATTGGTGTTCCCGCAGCGCTGCGGGTGGCTGCCGTCAGCCATCTGCTGGCGGTCGTGGCACTCATCGCGTTGTGGAAGCTGACACCGCTGGGGCATGTGTTCCTGGGGGGAGTGGTGGTGCTGGCGATCTTGCTGGCTTATGAACACTCGATTGTCAGCCCGACCGATCTGAGCCGGGTGAATACGGCATTCTTTCACGTCAACGCAGTGATTAGTATGGGCGTGCTGGTGATTGGGGTGATCGATCTGTGGGTGGGGTGAACGATGCGAAACGCGAAGATCGTGGCTCTGATTGGGTTGGC
The DNA here is from genome assembly GCA_043718305.1 of Planctomycetota bacterium. Classification (GTDB taxonomy): domain Bacteria; phylum Planctomycetota; class Planctomycetia; order Planctomycetales; family Planctomycetaceae; genus TH-plancto1. Next base: position 2,298 of record JAYSVZ010000516.1, read on the forward strand.
GTTCTCATCGTTGGTCGGTGCCGATGACCAGTATCTTCAACGCATCAAACCGGTCCTCAAGGAACGGTGTTACGCCTGTCACGGGGCCTTGAAGCAAGAGGCCGGTCTCCGGCTTGATACCGCAGTTTCCGCCATCAAAGGCGGCGATGACGGGACCGCCATCAAGCCCAATGATCCTGAAGGCAGTCCGCTCCTCGCTCGCATCACAGCCACCGACATCGCGGTCCGGATGCCGCCCGAAGGAGAGCCACTCAAGCCGGATCAGATCGAGGCCATCCGCCAGTGGATCGCCAGCGGAGCGATGGCTCCCGACACCGAGAAGCCCGAGACCGACCCGCGCGAACACTGGGCCTTTAAGACCCCGGTCCGCCCGCCGGTCCCGGTTGCCTCGAACGCCGATTGGAATCACAATCCGATCGACGCCTTCATCGCCGCCCAGCACGCGGAGCAGGGCCTCACCCCGCAACCGCTGGCCGACAAGCGAGTCTGGCTCCGGCGGGTGTCGCTCGACTTGATTGGGCTGCCCCCGACTCGCGAAGAGCAAGAGGCTTTCCTCGCCGACCAATCATCGGAAGCCGACGACACCGTCGTCGCGCGACTGCTGAGCAGCCCGCAATACGGCGAGCGTTGGGGTCGCCACTGGATGGACATCTGGCGGTACAGCGACTGGTGGGGACTGGGGGCCGAGGTCCGCAATTCGCAGAAGCACATCTGGCACTGGCGCGATTGGATCATTGAATCGCTCAACGCCGACAAGGGCTACGACCAGATGCTCCGCGAGATGCTCGCAGCCGATGAACTCTACCCCAACGACCTCGACAAGCTGCGGGGGAGCGGGTTCCTGGCTCGGCAGTATTTCAAGTTCAACCGCACGAGTTGGCTCGATGAGACGGTGGAGCATACGTCGAAGGCGATGCTCGGCCTGACGTTCAACTGCTGCAAGTGCCACGACCACAAGTACGACCCGCTTTCGCATGTGAACTACTATCAAATGCGAGCGATCTTTGAACCGTATCAAGTGCGGACCGATGCGGTGCCCGGAGAGATTGATTTCGAGAAGGATGGCATCCCGAGGCCGTTCGACTGCCACCTCGATGCCCAGACGTTCGTGCATCTGCGGGGGGACGATCGGAACCCCGATAAGTCACGAGTGATTGAACCCGCAGTGCCGGAGTATTTGTCGTTCGGTGAGATGAAGTTCGAGGCCGTGTCGCTGCCCGTCGAGGCCTACCTGCCCGGGTCACGTTCGTTCGTGATCGAAGCGCATCGCCCAGTCGCCGAAGCGCGAGTGGCCGCAGCCAAGGCTGCCATCGAAGTTGAACGCAAGAAACTGGCGGAAGCGATTCAGAAGGCTGCCGAGAAGCCGCCCGAGCCGACGACGGACGCCGAGCCGAAGGTTCTCGCCAGCGACCACTTCGCCGAGCCAAAGCCCGACCTGTGGGAGCAACGGGACGGCGAATGGACCTATGAAAACGGCAAGCTCAAGCAGTCGAAGGTCGGAGCGATGCGCACCGCGCTGCGGCTCAAGCAACTTCCCCCGACCGACTTCGAAGCTGTGTTCAAATATATTCCGACCGGCGGCGTGATGTGGAAGTCGGTGGGGATCACGTTCGATGTCCAGACCTCGGGCCACGAAGTTTTGGCCTACATGAGCAGCTACGACGGCGGTCCAAAAGCTCAGGTCGCCTATAAGCAGGGGGCCGACTACGTCTACCCGGCGGATGGGGCGCAGGCTCGTAAGATCGACCTCCACCAGCCGCATGAGATGATCCTCCGCGTGCGGGGGACACTGGTGAATGTGACAGTCGATGGGGAGCCATCGATCGCCTATCGACTGCCGATTCCTCGCCAGCCGGGACCGCTCGAACTCATTACATTTGACGCCCAGGCGGAGTTCGTCTCGTTCGAGCTCCGCGAGTTGGCTCCGTCGTTCAAGCTGTTCGAGGCGAAGAACGCCCCGCACACGCCGGAGGGTGTTGTGCCGGTGGAGCAGGCCCAACTCGCGGTGCTGATCGCCGAGAAGGGACTCCTTACCGCCGAGGCCCAGTTGGTCTC
>JAYSVZ010000517.1:0-4352 GCA_043718305.1 Planctomycetota bacterium
AAGACCAATCGGATGATCCTCTTCGATCATTCGGGGACCAGCGGGCGAGCGGCCTCTGCGGAAGAGGCCCGGCGGCGAGCACTCTCGCAACTCAACAGCATCGCCACGGTCGTGCATGAAGCAGCTCACCAGTTGTCGTTCAACGTCGGACTTCAAACACGTTATGCCGACAACCCGATCTGGTTCTCCGAAGGGCTGGCGATGTACTTCGAGACCCCCGACGTGGAAGGCCGATCCGGCTGGAAAACAATCGGCCAGATCAACCCCGCCCGGCTCGACAACTACCGCGCGATCGAGAAGTCGCGCGCGATCGAGCTGCGATCACTGATCGCCAGTGACGACCGGTTCCGCGATCCAGCCCAAGCGGGCGAGGCCTACTCCGAGGCATGGGCGCTCCACTTTTATCTCCTGCGAACGCAGAAGGAAAAGTACGCCGAGTACGTGAAAGCTGTGGGAGCCAAGCCCCGTTTGAAGTGGGACACGCCGGACCAGCGCGTGGCCGAGTTTGAGGCCGCCTTTGGTCCGCTCGATGAGGTGACGACCGCTCAAAAGAAGTTTATGAGCCGGTTACGCGCCGGACGGTAACAGACTGCTGAAGTACCTGTATGGGCTTCCAGCCTGTCGATGATTCTGTCCCCAGAAATGACACATTCCGTGAGCGGCAAAACGCTAGCCGCCACTGCGAATGTCGCAGATCACCAAAGGCATTGTTGTAACAGCCGATCAGTTCTTTAGGCCCCACGGGCTCTCCACCGGGGGAGAGGGGAGCCGGAAAATGGCATGCTGATGGCTGACGGCTTCCACATCGGTTGCAGCTGTGCCGCGCAGTGCTTCTCAGGAGGCCCAATGAAAACGCGACCGCCCCACTGGTCGGCGGGACGGTCGCATCGAGTCATCGTTTCGTCTGACGGGGTCACACCCCTGGGATTTCCAGGTGTTCATCGCTGGCGATCTTGCGGATCTTCTGCAAGGCTCGCGTCTCGATCTGGCGGATCCGTTCCTTGGTCACGCCGTGTCGTTGCCCGACCTGCTCCAGGGTCAGCGGCTCAGTGCCATCGTTCAGGCCGTAGCGCTGAATGATGATGTTCCGCTCGCGGTCCTCCAACTGGTCGAGGATCGACATGATGGCCTGGTGCTGCTGCTCGTTGGTGCGGACATCTTCGTAGGGGTTCCGCTTGTTGTCGGTCGAGTAGTCGAACATCTCGTCGGTGCCGGTGCGAAACCGATCCATGCGGGTATGTTCGGTCGGGATCGACCGGGCGTAGTTCTTCATGATCGCCCAAGTGGCGTAGGTGGAGAACTTATTCCCTCGCGAGTAGTCGAACTTCTCGACCGCCCGGAAGAGCGACATGTTCCCATCGCTGACCATCTCGAAGAAGTTGGCCGACGGGGTCATGTGCCGCTTGGCAATCGACACGACCAGCCGCAAGTTGCTCCGGATCAGGAAGTTCTTCACCTCCTGAGCCTGCTCAATCAGTTGCTCCAGCGCATCGAGGTCGCCCGTCTTCGGTTGCTGCCGGTCGATCCGCTCACGCAGCTTGGTGGCGCGGAACTTCAGGTAGTTGAACTTCCGGAAGTAGTGCGCTTCCTGTTCTCGGTTGAGCAGCGGGATGGCGTAGAGACTCGCGAGGTACGGAGGCAACCCCGGAGGAGGCTTGACCTTGCCGGCCTTCTGGTCGTTCTCGGGAGCCTGGCCGAGGATTTCCCGGTCGGCGTTTGGCGACTGGAAGGCGACGTTGTCCATGAAGTCGATCGGCTGATCGAACAGCAAGCGCGCGCGCTCTTCGGAGACGATGCGGTAGACCGAGGCCTTCGTCCGGCAGTATTCCCCGGCCAACAGATCAGCCGACGTTCCCCGGCGGAAGCGATTGTAGATCTCGCTCCGCTGATCGTCGGTCAGCTGCTCGTGGGCGTGCGGGAAGACGGCGTTCTCGGGGTGATCGGTGTCGTACTTCTTGAGGGTGTAGCGAATCGTTTCCGGCGAGCGGTGGAACTGCACGGCGAGACGGTCACTGGCCTCGGAGGGGCAGACACCATCGCGAGCGAAGGCCCGCGCTTGCAGGATGATCGACCGGCGTTCCTCCCCGGTGAGCTGGGTAAACTTGGAGCCGCGTTCGATTTCCTCGCCGTGTTCGGTGACGAACCGTTCGACCGACGACGTGAGGAAGCCGACGCGGGTCCGGTTGCCGATCTTGAAGCGGCGGCTGACCAGCCCCCGCTTGCGCCAGCGGTCGACGGTTTTTGTCGAGACGTTGTACTTTTTCGACAGATCGTCGACGGTCAGCACCGGCTCGCCGACCTTTTCGACGGGGAGATTGACGCTCGCCGAGAGATCCTCGACGAACAGTCGAATGTCATGGATGGCCGACGCCCCATCGATCCACAGATCGGGGTACGCATCGGGACGATAGCCGGTGATTTTCTCACAGATCTCTTGATAGCGGTATTGCGCCGAATCGACGAGATCGGTCAACAACTGCTCAGCGCGGTCCATCTGCTGGATCCGCACATCGACCGGGATGAACCGGGACTGTTGCTCAGTGAGTTGACGAAGGGCGGGGTGACTGTAGCGGGACATGGTTGGAATCCTCCCAACTCCCGGGACTCAACTCTCGTCATGAGAGGAGTTGCTCGGTGGACAGCGACGTCCGTGGGTCGCACAAGCGACGATGTCGCCAAAGGCTTTCTGCGGGGGTGTTTCTCCCCTTCAGAGTGTAGAACGTAGATGTGAGATGCGCGGATGACAGAAAAGGTTCGCTTGCGAACGAATTTTTCCGAAATCTTTGACAACTCACGTCCTCCCCAAGTGTCTAGCATTTGCCGTGCCGATTATGTGATGACAGTTCGGGTTCTTGACGTAGTCAGTTCGACACGTATAGAATCGCGGTGTCCTCGAATTGTCGGAGAGCGAGGCGTTCGGCTCAATACAATGGAGTTTCGCGTGTCTCATCGCTGGCTGAACTGGAACGAACACCCCTTCTTGAACCGGTCAAACCCCCAATTCGGCCTAACACAACTGTGTGACCGACTCGCGGCGCTGTCCTGTTCTCACTCTGACTTCTTGAAATTCGCAGCAGTCGCCCTGCCGCAAATTGGCACATACTTCAATGTGCAATGGGCCGGAATCGCCACCCGGACACCCCCTTGGGCTGTCATCGCCGAGCATGGAATCCGCCCCCGAGCGGGCCTTCCCTCACAAATGATGGATGAGGCCCTTGACCGCGACGCAGCTGGGTGGTCTGACATCCAGGGTGACTCCGTGGCGGTCATCCCGATCGCTCCGGCGAACCACCAGGTACTCTGCCTGACCGGCGGGCGCGTCACCGAACAGCAGTTGCCGGAGCTGCTCCTGGTCGGGCGGATTTTCGCCCACGCCGCTGGTTTTCTGGGAACCACTGAGAAGCTTTCGAGGCGGCTCGATCGCTTGCGAGCCACGCTCGAGATCGCCCGCACTTTCGCTTCGGCCAAAGAGCCGCAGGAACTCCTCGAACTGATCGCCCGCGAAGCGACTCGCCTTCTCGGCAGCGACCGGGCCAGCATCTTTCTCTGGGATCGCGACCAGAAGCAGCTTGTCGCCTGCCCTGCTCTGGGCGTCGAGGGGGGCAAGCTGTGGCTCCCCGACAATCGCGGAATCGTGGGCCAGGTGATCCAGACCGGGAAGACGGTTCGCGTCGACGATGCCTATGCCGATCCGCGGTTCGACAAAAGCGTCGACCACAAGGGGGGCTACCGCACACGGACCTTGCTCTGCGTCCCGCTGATTAACGCCGCCGGCCAGCGGATCGGGGCGTTCGAACTGATTAATAAGAACGATGGCCTCTTCACCGATGACGATGAGGAGTCGCTCTATCAACTGGCGATCCAGGTCGCCGTGGCCGTCGAGAACGCTCAGGAACGCGACCTGCTCCTCCGCAGCAATCGCCAGCTCACCGAACAGGTCACCGGCAGCTCGAACATCATCGGCGAAAGCCCCGCGATCTTCGCCCTTCGCGGGACGATCGAACGCCTCGCAGCGACCGACCTGCCGGTCCTCATTACCGGCGAAAGCGGGACCGGCAAAGAGGTCGCAGCCCAGGCCCTTCATTACCGTGGACCACGGTCCGGCCACCCGTTTATCGCCGTGAACTGTGCAGCCCTGACTGAGACACTTTTGGAAAGTGAGCTGTTCGGGCACGAAAAGGGTGCGTTTACGGACGCCCACGCGACTCACACCGGGAAGTTCGAACTGGCCCAGGGCGGCACGCTCTTCCTGGACGAAATCGGCGACATGTCCCCTGGTGGCCAGGCCAAACTGCTCCGGGTTCTCGAAGAGAAGGTCATCACCCGCGTCGGCGGGACGCAGTCAATTCCGG
>JAYSVZ010000518.1:0-1520 GCA_043718305.1 Planctomycetota bacterium
CGTCCTACAAGAAGATTCGTCCAGATCGTGGTCAGGTTCCGAACATGGTCCGGATGATCGAGCAAGTCTTCAACGAGTTGGGTTCGCTTGTCGGCCCGCGTGTCGGTCAGGAATCGATCGACGCTATTCGTGTCGGGAATGTGGCCGACGAGATCGAGGTAAACGCGGCGGAGCCACTCGGCGTCATCCGCCACGGGAGACGGCTCGACGCTGGCCTCGGCCCATTGGGCCTGCATCAGTTGATTGATCTGAGCGACCAGGGCAGCGTCATCGACTGGTACTGGCGAGTGTTGAACGACGACTGGAACAACTTCTGGGGCCACTACCGGTTCCGGAGTCTCGACCGGTCGCGGGGTGTCCAGCACCACTGCGGGCAACGGGGATTGGTCCGGGGCGATGGGCGTGATCGGCTTGTCGGGAGTGATGTCAGCGGTGATCGGTGCAACAACGACCTGTTGCGGATCCGATTCGCTGTCCGGAGTCTGGGCCATCCAGACGACGAGAAGCAACGACAAAACCGCAGCCAGCAAGCCGCCGCCCACTTGAACCCACTGCCGCCACTGGGAAGCTGGGCGGGCCGTGATCTGTTGCCCCGACTGCTCAGCGAAGGCTACGAGAGCCGCTGCATCGGTCAGCGCCGCATCCCACGTCAATGTGCCATGCAACTGCATGTAGCGGACGTAAAGCTGGCGGGCTTCCGGATGGTCGATGACCAGACGCTCGAGCCGGTCCTTCCCCGCAGGCGGCAGGCGATGATCGCACAGCGCCTCCAGCAGTGGGAAGATCTCAGATCGGAAGTCAGTGGGCATAGAGGGGGAACGTTGAGGGTTGAGGGTTACAGTTCGGCGATGCGGCGTTGGATGCAGTCGAGCAGGACCCGTCTGATTCTTCCGAGTGACTGATAGACCGCGTTCTGCGGCCTTCCGAGTCCCGAGGCGACTTCCTTACCGGAGACACCCGGTTGGTAGCGGCGGCTGATCAGTTCGCGGTCCTTCGCGGGAAGTTTCTCAAGGCAGACCTCAAGGGCTTTTCGTCGAGGCTCCAGTTCGTCGTTTTGGATGATTGTTTCCTGAGCGACAACATCAATGAACTCGTCGCTGAACTTGAGCCGGTCGCGATAGAATCGCTGGCGGTACTGCAACACCTCGTAGCGGGCAATCTGGCAGGCCCACGCAAAGAAGTTGGTTCCGGGATCGAACTGGCCAGACTTTGACCAGATCACAAGATTTGTGTTCTGGAGCAACTCCTCCGCATCCTGGGGTCGACCGGTCAGGCCGAGCAGAAAGAGGTAGAGGGGCCGCTGCGCCTTGGTGAAGAGTTGAACGAAAGTCGCGGCATCTTTGGGAACGCCGCCACCGTTCGTTGCCCCTTCCGAGGCAACGTGAGAAGAAACCACCGGGATGGCCGGATGGGAACTCACCGACGGCTCCAAACAGCAGGGGACAGCGAGTCGCCCCGTTCTACGTGACCACCACTTCGAACGTCGTCCGGGACGGGCTGGAAAGGCCGGCCTACCGTAG
>JAYSVZ010000519.1:0-4349 GCA_043718305.1 Planctomycetota bacterium
CTTTCATATGGCCTGGATGGCGTTCTTTCTGTGCTTCTTCAGTTGGTTCGGCCTGTTTCCGCTGATGCCAATCATTCGGGAAGAGTTGCATCTGACGAAAGAGCAGATCGGCTGGTGCATGATTGGGGCGGGGGCGATCACGATTATCGCCCGACTGATCATCGGAGGCATCTGCGATAAGTATGGGCCTCGGAAGGCGTACGCCACGCTGCTGGTTGTCAGTTCGGTGCCGGTCATGGCGATTGGGTTCGCGCACGACTTCACCAGCTTCTTGATCCTGCGGATGCTGATCGGTGTGATCGGGGCCGCCTTTGTCATCACGCAGTACCACACGTCGGTGATGTTCTCCCCAAAGTGCGTGGGGACCGCGAATGCGACGACCGCCGGTTGGGGCAACTTCGGCGGCGGGGCGACCCAGATTGTGATGCCTCTGTTGCTGGCCGGTCTGATGTCGTTGGGGTTCTCCCAGGCCGTCGGCTGGCGGCTGTGCATGGTGATTGCCGGTGTCCTGTGCTGGGTCATGGCCTTCGCCTACTACAAGCTGACGCAGGACCGTCCGGATGGGTTTGTCCCTGCTGCCCAGGGGCCGAAGGTCTCCTTCGCCACCGTCTGCCGCGACCGCCGCGTGTGTGGCCTGGCTCTGGCCTACGCCGCCTGCTTCGGCACTGAGCTGACGATGAAGAGCATCGCGGTGCTGTACTACGTCGACTACTTCGACGCCTTCAAATCGATGGACACGCTGACTGCCACCAAGTATGCCGGAATGCTGGCGGCACTGTTCGGAGCCACGAACCTTTTCGCCCGCACACTGGGTGGTCTGTTCTCGGATCGCTTCGGTGCTGAGGGGAATCTGGCCGGCCGCGTTCGCTGGTTGTGCGTGACGCTGCTGGGCTGCGGGATGGCGCTGATGCTCTTCTCCCAGATGCGCGGTTTGTATGCAGCTGTGCCCGCCATGTTGCTGCTCAGCACGCTGACGCAGATGTCGTGCGGGGCGACCTTTGGAGTGGTGCCGTTCATGAATCGCAAGGGGCTGGGAGCGGTGTCCGGTATCGTGGGAGCCGGAGGAAATCTCGGGTACATGGCCGCCGGATTCCTGTTCAAGGCTGAGAATCTCTCGTGGCCGATGGCGATTATGATCCTGGGGTCGGTTGTCACCTGCTCAGCGTTCGTGTGCTATGCTCTGATCTCATGGGTTCCGGCAGAGGCCCCCGAAACCCAGCCCGCCGCCGCTTGATTTCACGCTTGGCACGATCTGTGCATGCCTCTGTAGGACGGGCTTTCCAGCCCGTCCTGTCTGTCGCCTTTCGCTCCGTGACTGGACGCTCTTTCGCGGAGCGAAAGGCGACCATCACCTCCCTCTGCTCAAGGGATGGGCGGGTCACATCGGCTCGTCCTACATCACGCCATGCTTGCCACGCTCACCGCACCACCGCCCCCGTCTCACAGTACCGACCAGCAGACGCTGGTCATCGTTGGCAACGGCATGGTCGGACTGCGCTTCTGTGAGAAGTTGATCGAAGCCGACCCCCAGCGGCGGTTCAAGATCGTCACGTTCTGCGAGGAGCCCCGCGCCGCCTACGACCGCGTCGGCCTCACCAGCTTCTTCGCCCATCGCGATGCCGAGAAGATGATGCTGGCCCGCAAGGGGTGGTACGAGGACCACGGCGTTGAGTTGCATATTGGCGACCGGGCGAACTTCATCGACCGCGAACGCCAGATCGTGAAGTCGGACCGGGGCCGCGAGGTCGCCTACGACACGCTGGTCATGGCCACCGGGTCGTACCCGTTCGTGCCGCCGATGCCGGGCGTCGAGAAGCAGGGGGTGTTCGTCTACCGCACGATCGAAGACCTGGAGCGGATGATCGCCTATGCCAAAGGGGCCAAGACCTGTGCCGTGCTGGGCGGCGGGTTGCTGGGTCTGGAAGCCGCCAAGGCGGTGTACGACTTGGGCCTTGAAGCCCACGTCATTGAGTACAACAGTCGGCTGATGCCCCGACAGATTGACGATGCGGGATCACGCATCCTGGTCAAGAAGATCGAAGCCCTCGGCGTGCGAGTCCACCTCAATCGCGGAACCAAAGAGATTCACGGGAACGGCAAGGTCGAGGCCATCGAGTTCAACGATGGGTCGCGACTTGATATCGACATGATCGTCGTCTCGACCGGCATCCGGCCCCGCGATGAACTCGCCAAGCAGAGCGGACTGGAGATGGGCCAGCGTGGCGGGATTGCGGTCAGCGACTCGATGCAGACGAGTGACTCCAGCATTTATGCGATCGGCGAATGTGCTGCCCACGCCGGAATGACCTATGGATTGGTCGCTCCCGGGTATGAAATGGCTGAGACGCTGGTCTCGGTACTGACCGGCGGCGACAAGCGGTTCACCGGAGCCGACATGTCGACCAAGCTCAAGCTGATGGGCGTCGATGTCGCCAGCTTCGGCAACATCGAACTCCCTCCCGACAAGGGCATCCCGCTGACGTTCGAAGACCCGTTCAACGGCAAATACAAGAAGCTCATCGTCTCGCCCGATGGCAAGACACTGCTCGGCGGGATTCTGGTTGGTGATGCATCGGAGTATGGGACACTCTCCATCTTGGCCAAGAGCGGTTCACCGTTGCCGTGTGAGCCACACGAGCTGATCGTCGGTAAGTCCGGCGGTGGGGCGATTGGCGGTGGCGTTGATGCGTTCCCCGACTCGGCTCAAATCTGCTCCTGTAACAACGTCACCAAGGGGGCCATCTGCTCCGCCATTCGCGACCAGAACCTCGACTCAGTCTCAGCTGTGAAGAGCTGCACCAAGGCCGGAGCCGGTTGCGGTGGCTGCATCCCGCTGGTCACGGACCTCTTCAAGGCCGAACTGAAGAAGGCCGGAAAGACGGTCAACAATCATCTGTGCGAACACTTCCCACTCTCGCGGACCGAGCTGTTCGCCGTGGTGAAGGTGAAAGAACTCAAGACCTTTGCGGACATCCTGGAAACGGTCGGACGCGGCCAAGGGTGCGAGATCTGCAAGCCGACGATCGCATCGATCCTGGCCAGCTTGTGGAATGAAGTGGTCGTTGATCACAAGCACGCTACGCTACAAGACACCAACGACCGGTTCCTGGCGAACATCCAGCGCGGCGGAACGTACTCCGTCGTCCCGAGAGTTCCCGGCGGCGAGATCACTCCTGATAAGCTGATCGCGATTGGGCAAGTCGGCAAGGAGTATGGCCTCTATACCAAGATCACCGGCGGTCAGCGGGTTGACCTCTTCGGGGCGCAGGTCCAAGACCTCCCCGCGATTTGGGAGAAGCTGATCGATGCTGGCTTCGAGAGCGGGCATGCGTACGGCAAGTCATTGCGCACGGTGAAAAGCTGTGTGGGCAGCACATGGTGCCGGTATGGCGTGCAAGACTCCGTGGGCTTCGCGATCCGTGTCGAGAACCGGTACAAGGGGATTCGGTCGCCGCATAAATTCAAGATGGCGGTCTCGGGATGTACTCGCGAGTGTGCGGAGGCTCAGAGCAAAGATGTCGGCCTGATCGCGACCGAGCATGGGTACAACTTGTATGTGTGCGGCAACGGCGGGGCCAAGCCCCGGCATGCCGATCTGCTGGCCTCGGATGTCGATGAAGAGACCGCTCTCCGCTACATCGATCGGTTCGTGATGTACTACATCATGACCGCTGATCGCCTGACGCGGACCTCGGTCTGGCTGGAGAAGCTCGAAGGCGGGATTGAGCATCTCAAGGAGGTGATCATTCATGACAAGCTCGGACTGGTGGCAGAGCTGGAATCGCGGCTGCAACACTTGGTGGATACGTATCAATGCGAGTGGGCCACGGTCGTCAACGATCCGGAGAAGCGCAAGCGGTTCGAGCAGTATGTGAACACCGACGAGACGGAGCCGTGCATCGAGTTCATCGCCCAGCGTGAGCAGTCGCGCCCCGCCGATTGGCCGAGCGAGGTCGTCTCGCTCCAGCAGTTCTACCACCTCGAAAAGGTCGCCCAGGAGCTCCCTCCGCCCGCCGAGGAGGATCTCCGCTGGGTGCAGGTCGGGTCGGTCAGCGACTTCCCGATCGATGGTGGCGCGACGATCAAGTACGGCGGCGTGCAGATCGCCGTGTTCAACTTCACCAGCCGGGGCGAGTGGTACGCCAGCCAGAACATGTGCCCGCACAAGAAGGCCTTCGTCCTCGGTCGCGGGATCATCGGCGACCACAACGGCGAACCCAAGGTCGCCTGCCCGATGCACAAGAAGACGTTCTCGCTCAACGATGGCCGGTCGCTCCAGAACGAGGAGTACCACATCCAGACCTTCCCGGTGCGAGTCGACGGCCACAAGGTACTGCTGCAACTCCCGG